>JAKOPB010000054.1 GCA_022257805.1 Nanobdellati archaeon | reverse complement strand
GCCAAGATGACAGAGTTTCTTGATGTGGAGACGGGTGACAGGATACTCGAGATTGGAGCCGGATCCGGATGGCAGTCGGCTGTTCTTTCCCACCTTGTCGGTGATACCGGAAAGATTTACACCATCGAGGTTGTAGAGGAATTGGCGGAGCAAGCGAGGAGAAATCTCAAGGATGTCGACGTGGAAAACGTTGAAGTTTTGGTGGGTGATGGTTCCACAGGCATGGAAGAACATGCGCCCTATGACGGCATAATCTGTACAGCGGTTTCTCCCGGGATACAGGAAGAGTGGATCGAACAGGTCAAGATCGGCGGGAGAATAGTTACTCCGGTGTCAGGAATGGTTCTCCATAATTTGGTTGTAGTGGAGAAGGTGGGTGAGAGCGAAACGAAAACGGTTAGGAAGGAGAGGGGATACCGGTTCGTAAAGTTGAAAGGAGAGAAAGGTTTTTGAGTTTCCGTAACAATGTTTATGTATGTCTTCGCTCTTCGGACTTTTTTCAGGCGAGAAAAAAAAGGAGGAAGCTGTAGAATTTGATAGGTTCGGCGACTGGTTCAGGAATGAGCTTGAAGATATGGATGGCTTCGCTTGGAGCAACGTAGAAGGGAGGTACTCTGAAATAGAGGGTTCTGTGGAAGACCTGGACGAAACCCTGGACAGGTTTAAAGGTCAAGATCTTCCCGAAGAGATAGCTCCCAGGCTTAAGAATATGGCCGAATCTAACAGGAAAGTTCTGATCGGACAGCTACAGAGCTTTATCGATACGTTTCAGGTTCCGGATGAGAGTGGTTATGCGGATGTCTATGAGTTCCTAAAGGACAAGTCATCTGAAATTGACAAGGTCTCGGAGAAGATAAAAAAGAGTCTCATGGTCTTGGACAAGGTGCAGTCCGAGGAGACCAGCAAAATTGTGAGTCGTATGAAGGAGGTCGAGGAAAAACTGGATATCGAAGATGATCTAGAAAAAACAATTAGTATCCTGGAAAGATACGACAAGGCCAGAAAGACAAGGGAGGAGCTCAAGGATGCCGAAATGAGATTTGAGAACCTGGAGTCGGAGCTCGAGGAGGAACTCAGGGTCAGAGAGGAGCTCTCTCAGAAACTCATGGAGGTGGAGGAGTCCGAGGAGTCCGAGAAGATAAAGAGAAGGGAGCGGGACCTAGGCCGAAAAGAGGATGAGATAAGGAAGATGGAGGACAGAATCCGCGGGGAGATAGCTCCCCTGAAGAGGGGTTTGAAGAAGCTGAAGTATTTTGGCACCTCTACGGATGATGAGAAACTGCTGGATATGTATATTTCTTCCCCCCTTGAGGCTACAAGAAGAGACGAGGACCTTTCTTTCCTGCAAGAGGTTGTAGTTGAGTTGAAGGAGAAGCTGTCTTCTGATGGGCTTGATTTTTCGGATGAAGAATCCGAGAGAATTAAGGAGGAGCTACAGGATTTCGACCTCGGTTATATTTCAGAAACTCTCGGGGAACTCGATGAACTCGAGGAAAGAAGGGGGGATATAGAGGACGAGATTTTGGAACTTGATTCTGAAGACATAAAGGAGGAAATAAGGAAGGACTTGGAGAGAAAAAAGGAGGAGATTGAGAACCTGCGGGGTAAGATAGAAAAGACAGAGAGAAGGATAGAAGATTTGGAGGAGTCTTTGGAAAAATCCTCACAGAAAATAGAAGACAAGGTCGAAGACATCCTGAATATCGATCTCGAACTAGAAGGAATCAAGCCTTGATTGCGTTCCTTTGTCCCTGTTTTCCCTGAGCTTTGTTATGGGTTTTTCTATCCGACTTTCAGAGAAGTCGTGCTCTCCACAGAGGAAATCCCTGATCTTTTCTTCGTCGGGATCCTTCCACTTCAGCCTGTAACTATCGTCTACAGGAGGTTCCAAAAAGAAGTCCATAATATCTTCAGAACTCTCATCAAAGGGCCAGTCTACTTCTTCCAGAACGGATTCAGTGTCCTTCTTCTTTCTTACTAGTTCCAGGGCATTTTTCGGACCTATTCCCTTAATTCCTCCTGGTGTGTAGTCTGTTCCCACCAGTATTCCAATCAAAATAAGCTGTTCCCTGTTGATCCCGAGTTCACCCAGAGCTTTTTGCAGTCTTATCATCTCAGGTTTGACTTCTCTGTATCTTTCTTTACCGGGAAGCTTTCTCTTTCCTGTTATAGTGAGGTTTCTCACAAGGACAGGTGCCCCGAAAAGCAGGGAATCGAAGTCCTGACTGCCGACCGCCCAAGCTTCTCCCTTTCTGGCCATATAAGCTGCCTGTGCCTCTCCTTCACTTGGAGCCTGAATCCACGGTATCCCCATACCCTCAAGTAACTCCTTTGACTGTTCCACCATCTTGTCCTGAACTCTAACCGACTGCTTTGCGTACTTTCTTGCTTCTTTCATCTCTCCCTTTTTGAGGGCTTCCTCGTATTTTTCTCTGGCTTCCTCCCTCCTTTCCCTCCTCCTTTTGTTCACACTCTCTTTGAAATCAGGCGGTTTACCATCAAAGACGTAGAATGGTGTTATCTCATTTTCAACAAGCTTTGCTGTTCTGTAGAAGAGACCAGATAGATGGGAAGTGACCCTTCCCTTTGAGTCCTTCAGTGGTTCCCCATCCGGCTGTCTTATTATGGATAGAAACTGGTATAACATGTTAAGTGCGTCCAGTGCAATAGTTCTCCCTTTGAAGGCATCTAAAGAAGATTCCTCGGTTTCCACGAGTTCCGAAATGTCCACACCCATAAGCCATCGAGAAGAGATTCCTTTTACTCGTATTCGCCCTTGAGATTGACGTAGCTCCGGGACATCTTTTTCATTACTTCCTTGTCCTGATCCTGTAGATCTCTTACCTTTTCAGCAGGGCTACCACTGTAAACAGAACCCGGGTCTGTTTCAGCTCCAGGCGGAAGCAAGCTTCCGGCTCCGATTATGCTGTTTCGTCTTATTCTGCTGTGATGCAGAGCCGTGGCATTTATCCCTATCATGACGTTGTCCTCTACATCACAGCCGTCTAGAACTGTGCCGTGGGCCACCGTCACATTGTCTCCTATGAAAACTCCCTCCTTTGAGCTGGGATGTATCACAACATTGTCCTGTATGTTTGTATTTTCACCTATCTCTACCTTCCCGATATCACCACGTATGATTGCTCCGGGCCACACAGAACTGTTCTTGTCTATCTCCACATCGCCTATGAGAACTGCATCAGGAGCTACCCATGCTGTTTCATGGACTTTGGGATAAGGACTTTCCGTTGAGCTTCCGCTCTTTCTAAAAGACGAGAAAAAACTCTCCTTAAGTTTTCTTAACACACTATCCCCTTTGTTGTCTTATTTGCACACCCTTTTAAATATTTCTATCCGTGCTGTTGGATTAATTGAATTCCAAGATATAAAAATGTGCTCCACATCCACAGTCCGACGAGCCGAATCCTTCAACCGGCGTTCCTTCTGAGATATCAGAAACCGCCCTGCTCAGCTCACACTCCATATCCTCTTTCGTTTTGAACTTCACAGTAGCCACTACCTCTGCTTCCTCAAGAAAGTAGTCGATGTGCCAGTGTTTTTTCTTATCGTCGGATAGATGCCTCTCGACCCTCTTGTCCAGGTTGTTCATCCCGGAGCCGACGTAACAGTATATCCCTGGTTGGAACTCGAAGGTCCCCAGACTGCCTATCTTTATTTTCTTCTTACTCTCCAAGCTGATAAGCAGCAGGTAAGAACCAGTTGAAGGTTTATCTCCTGGCATATGTTCTCAGGAATTTTCTTCTCCCTTTTTCCTCTTCTCTATGGCCTTCTCCACGTCCACCAGGTTAACCACGTCCTCCCTGTTGTACATCAGAAGCTTCCTCAGCGATTCTTTACACTC
>JAKOPB010000127.1 GCA_022257805.1 Nanobdellati archaeon | reverse complement strand
TTATATTTTTATTCTAGCGTCTATGGAGCTCCGGAAGCAGATTTTTATACCATCTTCGACAACTTAATGGTATGTTGATGGCGAAGCAGAAGCATCTGAAGAGTTTTGCAGACGAAATCAGGTCCCTGTTTGGGGACAGAGTAGAGAAGATACTGCTCTACGGTTCCTACGCCCGTGGTGAGGAATCACCAGGGAGCGACGTAGATATAGCTGTGCTTTTAGCTGAAAAGAGAAGGGAAGACAGGAAGAAGGTCCAGGAGCTTGCTGAGGAGTGGATGCAGGAGACAGAACTGAGGTTTTCTGCACGTGTTTTTGAAAAGGATGACTTCGAGGAGAAGGTCGAGGAGGGCTACAGTTTCTATAAAAATGTAAAGGAGGAAGGTGTCGAGATATGAGCGAGGTCGAGGATTTAATGAAAAGGTCGGAGGAGAAGCTATCAACAGCTAGGCTTCTTTTGAAGGAAGAGAAATATTCAGACTCAGTTTCAAGAGCATACTACTCGATGTTTCATGCTGCAAAGGCTCTTTTACTTACAAAGGAATCAAGTCCCAGGACACATACTGGAGTTGCCTCCGAGCTGGGCAAACTTTTCAGGGACGAAATTGGTGCTGAAATGACTTCTAAATTTGCGACTGTCCAGGAACTGAGAGAAGATGCAGACTACGGATCAGAAACCGATATAGACGAGAAGAGGACGGAGGAGGTAATTGAAATCGCAAGTAAGTTTTTTTCCGAAGCCGAAACTATCATAAAGGAAGAACAATAAATACCCTTGTTGTCTATGGTTGGATAATATGTCGAACAAGAAAGCTGTTCTGTTCATTGTGGACGGTCTGGGCGGGAGGCCCACCGACATGGACGGAGAGACCTGTCTAGAGGCCGCTGATACACCCAACCTGGACGAGATGGCTTCGGAGGGTATAAACGGACTTCTTCACACTGTGAGGCGGGGTGTAAAGCCGGGTAGCGACGTTGCTCATCTTTCTATTCTTAGTTACGATCCGAACGAGGGTTACACTGGACGTGGTGTCTTCGAGGCCCTCGGCTACGGCATAGAGGCAGAAGAAGGGTGTATATACTTCCGGACCAACTTTGCAACCGTCGACGAGGATAATATTGTCCAGGACAGAAGGGCTGGTAGGATAAAGGAGGGTCGGGAGGAGCTGGAGGAGGCCATAAACAGTATAGAGCTGGAGGACGTTGACTTCGATTTCAGGGCCACACATCAACACCGTGGATTTCTCATGCTAAAAGGAGAGGATCTTACGCACGAGGTAACGGATACCGATCCCCATGACCCCGGCCTTGAGATGAATAAATGCAGGTCCACTGGCAACGGTGACAAGACAGCCGAGGCCGTAAACGAGTTCGTGGAGAAGAGCCGCGAGGTCATGAAG
>JAKOPB010000004.1 GCA_022257805.1 Nanobdellati archaeon | reverse complement strand
CCACAACTACAATTAACATGAACATACTGCCTTTTTCGTTTTTCATAGGGATGTCCAACTAAGTATTTAATTTGATGATTTATTTAATTTATAGTCCTCCACCCAACAGACCGGCTATCTGTGTTCCGAAGACCTCCCATATAACTACCATTGAGAAGGAATATACGATTACACCGATGAATATCATAAAACCAGCTGTTTTCCTCTTTGATACCTTGTCTCCGGGTCCGTCTTCTACTCCGGCAGTAAGCATGGCCAGGAGGTAGGAGGTCTGAATTACGTATATCCCCACTACTATCTGTAAAATATAGATGGGCATCATCTCACCGGCGGATCCCCATCCACCCACGAGCAAACCGTCCATGCCCATGCCGCCCATACCCCCGACGCCGCCACCGTTTCCCATTCCACCTAGCCTCTCCATCGAGGCTCCTATACCTCTGAATATGGATATCATTATGGCTGCCATGGCCACCGAAACGCCGGCGACAAAGGGCCCGAGGAAGGAACCCAGAAACTGCATAGATGTTGTTTCAGAGGATAGCATGTTTTTCAGATCCTGCTCTATCTCATCCAGTTGCTCGAGATATTTCGATATAGATATGGCGGATCTCGAGGCTATCCTGGCTCCCTTTTCCGTTGCGTCCACCACGATCCTCATGACCGATATTACAAGATCAGACGGATAGTGCCACACTGCACCGAAGTTCTTGTCAAAGAATGCGTTCCTCAGATTCATTCCCCCTCTTTTCATGTTTTCTACGACCCTCCGGAACATTTCGGATATCTCCAGGTCCTTGTTTCTCTCGACTGTGTCCTCTGCGGCTCTTTCTATGGGTTTCCCGAGGCTGAGTCTGTTGCCCAGGGAGAACAATGCTTCTGAAAACTCCTTTTCTATGCTTCTGATACTTTCTCTGAGTTCGATCTTTGCCTTTGTGTCCAGAAGGAAATAGCTGGATGGACCGATGGCTATTCCAACGGTAACGACCAGAGACGTGACTATCTGCCTGAAAATATCTTCACCTGCATGGAAGTTAATTAGATAAGCTCCGGTTATTATCACCGGAAGGGAAATAGCCAGGGATATTGGCCATATCTTGATGACTTTTTCACCCACTTCTATGGTACCCGAGGGTATGTGATCGGGATGCTGTGATATATCAGGCGTTGCGAAACCCATGGGTCTGTATTCCAGTGTCCTTTTACCTGTCAGGTATATTATGAGTGGAAGAAGTATGTTGTAGCCCATGAAGAGGAAGGCCGGTCTTACGGTTTCTTCAAGCATGAGTATTATTATAGGAAACATGACCAGTACCATTATAGGAAGCATTATACCCAGCATGTGTATGATCATAATCGGTAGTTCCAACTTGTTTGAGTACTCCTTCATGACCTCTCTGGATCCCGACATCATCGTGTTTATGGCCTCATCAAGCATGGTCTTTCTCTTTTCGTCCGACTGCTCCATGGAGTTCTGTATTACTTGCATCGCCTCTACAAAGGGTTTGTTGTCCGCCCACTTCTCGAGATATTCTGAAAAGGCTTCCCTCATTGAGGTGTATTTTTCTGTTTCTATATCCCAGAGTAGTTTCTTGAAGTCGAGGGAAAGTGGTTCGCCAAGGTGCTCCGCAGTGAACTTGACGGCCCCCTCGAGGTTGGGCGAGGTTCTCATATATATGACCATGTAGATTATCGCCAGCATTATCTGGTCCGCCGCCTTTACCCGGAATAGACGGGCCTCTGAATTCGGGTACTCGGCGAGAAGATATATAGTCAATGCACCCATCATGAAAAGTATAAGGCCGAATACTATCGATGCCACACCAACCAGTATCAAGAGTATGGCGAGCACGAAAATACCCAGACCAGAAAGGACAGCAAAAGAGTATGCGTCCTCTGGCTTTATCTGCATGTACGACATGTCTATGGAACGCTGAAGCTCTTCCTTTTTCTCGTCGCTGGGTTCTATGACTAGTATTCCTCCGGCTATGTTACAGAGTTTTTCGTAAAGGGACTTCTTCTTGTGCTTTTTTTCCTCTTCCTTGAATGTTTCGTACTCCCTTGATGTGAACCTCAGCCTTTCTTTACCGGGTGAACCTATCTCTTTTTCTTCTCTGTCCAGAAGTCTTTCCAGTTCCTTACCCCATTTTTCCTTGAAACTCTCGTCAGACATCTTTGTATTCACCGCTTTTTACCTGGTCCTTCATCCATTCCTCCCATCTGTCGTATGTTTCCTCGGGATCTACGTAGCCGATTTCGTTCTTTATATCTTCCATTATCAGCCGGAACTTGCTGTTGCTCTTGACCACGAAGGGTGCCTCCATAAGCTCTTCTTTGCCTGTTTCCAGAGCGTATTCGGTTATAGTCTTTTTTATCTTACCGCGGAGATTTATGTTGTCCCATACTCTATCCCATCTTCCAGCCCACTCTTTGACCTGTGATGCGATCTTGTTGAGGACCTCCGACTCACCGTTGAGAAGTGTGTTCGTTGGTTTAAGTTCGTCCTCCTCCGCCGAATATTCCATGAGGGGTACGAACCCGCCTTCGTCCCTTGGGTCCTCTGACCAGTGTTTTCTCACCTCTGTGACGTTTGTTACCCTCCTTAGCTCACTGAGCCCGGATGCGCTCTTGATCCTGTTACAGATCACAATTAAATCCGTGGCTTTGAAGGACGTTTTGGGCACGCCTAGATCATGGACCACGCGGTCGTAAAGGCCGTAGGCGGATTCACCGTGGATTGTTCCGGCCACGGTCTTTGCCATGGCTCCGATACGCATAGCCTCGTACAGGGCCTTTGCCTCAGTTGACCTAACTTCTCCCATTATCAGTGCGGAGTCACCGAGACGCAGTGCAGTTCTTATAGCTTCCGAGGCCGGTAACTCGGTCTCTACCTGTGTTATAACCGATCTAGATTTGAGTCTCTGAACATCGTAGTCCAGCCTTTTGAGCCTCTCTACAGGGAGTTCCAGGGTGTCTTCACTGGTTACGATCCTCCAGTCCCTCTTCATCTCGAGTACAGATGCTCCGAGTAGAGAAGTCTTACCTGATCCTCTCCCACCTCCTATCAGGAAGGTTCTTCCACCATCTATTACAAAGCTCATCAGTCCTGCGAAAAACTGATTGAAGTAGTTTACATCGGGTCGCAGGTAAAGGGGATATGTCCATGGATCTTCTCTATGTCTCCTCAGTGCAAAACCAAGGCCGTCTGGCGACAGTGTAGGTGATATCACGGTTACCCTGGCGTTACCTCCGGGTACCTCGACCGTGGCATCGAGTACAGGGTTTGCCTCGTCCAGCGGCCTCCCGCTTTTCAGCCTAAGTTTTGTTGCCCAGCTTTCCGCGTCGTCCTGCGTTGGTATTATATTTGTTCTACATTCGCCGTATTCTTCATGGTTCACGAAGGCCGGTCTATGTCCTATCGGAGAGTTGATATAGATGTCCTGTATTTTTTTGTCCTCGAGCATCGCCTCGAGAATTCCAAGACCGCCTGTGTATCTACTCAGTATGGACGTTAGCCTTTCCACCTGTTTTGGGCTAAGTTGGCTTCCTTTCCTCTCGGCGATGTCCTTAAGTAGGTCCTTTCCTATTGATGCAAAGACCTCTCTTGTTTTTTCCGAATCTGCAAACTCAGTGGTCTCCGGCCTATGCTCGCTGAGATATCTCTGGGCAGCATCCAGAATAGAGTATTCGTCTTCCTCGAGTTTGAACTCCGGCGGTGAGAAATGGTAAAGAGGTCTTGTTTCCTCGGGAGTATCATAGATTTCTACCTCTGAGCTCCCGACGGTGTAGTGTTCTATCATGGCACCTTCTTCAGGGGTTTTCCTCATGTATTTTGTTCGCATGAAGTTCGGTCTTACGGAGGGATAAAACAGTTGTCTGTAAGCGTCTCTTTTTCCGGGATGGTAGCCTGAAAGCTCATCTTTCAATTGCTTGATCATTTCAGTGCTCTCAAGAGATTCTTTTATAGGGACTAGAACCTCGTTGAGGTAGGCCTTCATGCATTCGTCCTGTGGTCCTTCTTCGTCTTCTCTTAGCTGGACCTTCACATGCCTTATCTTCCGTTTAAGATGTATGTAGGCACCTACCGGGTCCTTTCTCATCTTCTCCAGCGCCAAGTTCTGAAGGTCCGAGTACTTTTCCTGAAAATACTGTCCACAACCTGCTATATCCATCCTCTCAAGTTTTCTGAGACCACTATCGGTCAGGATATCTTTTATGGCATCGGCGATCTCTACCAGAAGTTTGGTCTGCTCGTAGGGATATTCGTACTCACGACTGTTCTTGAAAACTATGGATTCAACTCCCTTGACTTCGAAGAGCTTATCTATGGTGTTTGCCATGCATTCTTCGTAGTCTGCCACGCTGCTTCCGTATATGCATCCGGTACAGTCTACTTCTATTCTCTTGCTGTCTTCATCGTACTCGTATTCACACGGCATATATACCAGCTTTGGGCCTCAATACAATTCTTTGGTGTGGTTGTTTCTAAAAGTTTCGTTTGTCCAAAAACACGGTTTCGAACAGGGTCAGTCGTTCCGAGACCCTCTAACTTTATTAAGCAAAGTCCTAATAAAATAAAATGGTACGATGTCTCGTAATAATCCAGAAGCTTCCGAAATGGAGGGTATAGTCCACGAGCTTCTTGACCGTGTAAAGGAGAATTTGCGACGGGTGAGGGATGTGGAGGAGGAGAATAAGTCGATGAGTACAAGTATACAGTCGGTCGAGGAGAGAGTTATTAAACTTGAGGAAAAACAGGACGAGGATATGGACGAGGTTTGGGAGGAGATCGATGATCTTTTGACCAGGGTTATGAAAATAGAGAACAAAATATCTAAACTTAAGGACATGTTGGAAAATACTCCTCAAAAGGACGAGTTCGATGAGATAAAGAACTTCGTAGACCTTCTCTCGCCTATCGAGAGTGAGTTTATGACAGAGAGCGAGGTCAAAAGCCTTATTAAAGAAGAACTACAAAGGGGAAGTAGATAACATGGTTCTGGGTTTCTTGAAAAGAGGCGGCAAGGATAAATCAGGAGGAGATGGTCGTGAAAGAGGCCCGGGATCTGATTCAGCTACTCAGGAGGTCAGGAGACTTGCTTCCCAGGGTTATTCGGAGCAGGAGATAATAAGAGAACTCAGAGATATGGGGTATCCCAACGAAAACATAAAGAGAAGTATAAACAAGGTTCTGAAGAGCAAGATTTCAAGTTCCGATGGCGAGGCTCAGGCTTCTAGAAGATCAGGCAACTTCGGTGACAGGTTACCCGATACTCGTGGTGGACCAGAGAGCGGATCTCGTGATAGTAGATATATTGCTCCTCCACCTTCACCGCCACTGCAAAATGAAGGAGGTGACGCTGGAAGAGGAGACTTTGGGCCTATGAACGAGGGACCTCGTATGGAGGAGGAACCCAGAGGAGATAAGGAAGTCTGGGAAATGACTGAGGAGGAAGAGATAGAACTTGAGGTACTTATAGAGGAGATGATAGACGAGAAGTGGGAGTTTGTAGAGTCCAGGGTTGAGGAGCTCGAGCTAGGCGTGGACGAATTAAGAGACGAAGTCGATGAGATCAAGGACAGGCTGGAAGGCCTCGGCGAGAAGCACGAAAAACAGAGGGAGAAGCTCGAGGAAAAGACGGACAAGACGTTTACACATATACAGGGCATCGAGTCCAGAATAGGTTCGGTTGAAAAGGCATTTAAAGAGTTTTTACCCGCCCTCACCGAAAACGTTAGATCCCTTTCTGGTGTCGTTAAAGACCTCAAGCAAGACAGTCCCTCGAGAGGTACTTCGAGTACTCCTGGTTCTTCTTCTCTTCCGAGTACGGATATACCCGATTCCCCTGAGAACTACTTGGAAGAGTCCGGAGATAGACGAAATAAGAAGGATAAGGGCGACTCCGTCTTCGATGAGTAGTTCAAAAGAATTTACTTTTTTCTGTCTTTGTCAGGCAAACCAACTTCTAGTCTTTTGAAACCATCCACCAGACTATCATAACCATGAATGCAAGGAAGAACAGAAGTGGATAGTTCTGTGCTATGTAAGGAGGAATCTCTATTCCGAGTGCCGTGTGTGCACCCGAGCCCACGAAAACCAGTACTGCAAGAGCCACAAGAACTGTTCCGGTAAGTAGTGGGTATTTTCCAAAGAACTCTCCCTCGCCTGCTTTATCTTTCCTTAGACCTGCTATCTCAGTGAATATGACCAGAATCAGTACCCCTGCGATCAGGGCTACGAATCCTGCTGAGAGACCTGCAAGCTCTTTGGCGTAGGGTGAAAGTACCGGGGCTATTATGAATGCAAGGACTATACCTATCGTTGCCCTTGCTCCTTTGTTTTCCGGCATCCCATTGCCTTCTCCCAGTTGACTGAGTACTCCGTAGACTATAGCAAAGGTGAGCAACCACGGTAGGACCAGTGAGAAGAAGTCGACTCCAAAAAATTCGGAGATCTCTTCTATGGGTCCTGTCTGTGCCATCAAGGCCACATTGGATACCGTTTCAATCAACATTTTTCACATCTCTTTTGTTTTAATTTATATTATTAACTTTCTTCATCTTCTTTTTTCCTGTTTTCATCCCCGCCTTTGCCTTTATCCTCGCTTTCTTTCACCATCCACCATATCGACAGTGCTACAACTACTAGGAAGAAAATCGTTGCAGGGTCTAGTGGTGAGTCTATTTCTCCCAGTCCTAGTAGCTCGATGCCACCGGATCCTAAAAACAGTACAACTACTATTACGAGGATTACCAGTGCCAGCTTCCCAGGATGTGATCCTAAGAAACCAACGGCACCACCCTTCAATTTCGTGAGCTCTACAAGTATAAGGAAAAATAGGAAAGCTGTGAGGATTACTATTGCACTGCCTCCCATTCTTTGAAGGAAGACCATCAGCGGCTCTGCGAATAAAAGTGAAAAGAACGCGAGAACTATAGAGATTACGGCTCTGGCTGCATCACTTTTGGGTATACCGTCACCAAGCTGTGAAAGTATACCGTATACGAGTGCAAACACAAGTAGCCACGGAAGGGCGTATATGAAGAAGGGATCTGCAAACTCTACACCGAAAAACTCTACCATGACTCCGTTCATCTTACACAGCCTGTCTCAGATATGAATTTTCTGTTTTAAATACTTTTACTCTTCTTCTCTTGCTATAAACCATACCCCCAGGGAAATTACCGCCAGGAAGGCCAGAAGGGTAGCGACTTCGCTGGCTATATCTATATCAAATCCCAACAGATCCATGCCACCTGCTCCTATAAACACGAGTACAGCAAGGGTTACCATTATTATTCCAAAGGTCTTGGGATGTGCTTCGAATATGTTTTCAACACCGCTTGCTTTGTATCCAAGAAGCTCTACAAATATTATAGCTACTAGGACACCCATACCTATGGCGACAAGGCCTGTTACTATATCTCTGAGGAAGGGCGCCAGGAGGTGGCTGACAGGGAGTACTATAAAAGCGGCTACTATGGCTATCACTCCTCTCGCCGACGGGGATTCAGGCATGTCGTAGTGTTCTAAAATACCAAAGACTATAGCAAGTGTCAGTAACATAGGAAGTACGTACGTAAAGAAGCCGATTTGCTGCAGGTTGCTTACCATCACTTCTATGGCACTTGCCGACATGGTATCATCTAACCTTTTGGGTGTTATTTATTTAAATCTTGTCGTTTTATTGTTGTCTTCACTGATTTCCTTCTTCCCCGAACTTATAGGCATTGTAGAGCATAAACAGCACAAGCACCAGGCCCACAAGCACCACGAAGTTCTCGTGCCCGAGGACAGGTATCCGTATCTCTGTAAGGTATCCCAGTCCGTAACTGCCGAAGCTCACTGCTACGAGGAGTATTATACCGACGATGATTATTTTGTCCTTCTTACTTTCCTCACCTGAAGCTAGTGCCTTTTTGAAGAATGCCAGGAAGAACAGACCGATAAAGGACCAGAGGATGATTCCAAAATAATCAAAAAAGAACGTCACAAAGGGATCATATTCTGCCGCAAAGAATGCGAAGACAAGCGATATCATTAGATTCACAGAACTCTTTCCGAACAGCCCCTTTTCCTCCTTTCCTATCATGGTAAGAAGTCCGTAGACTACGGCTAAAGTAAAGAAGAAAGGCAGGAATGGTTGAATGGCCGGTTCCTGTATTAGCTGTACAAACGGTGAACTCATCCAGACACCTCAGTTATCATAGTTATCCTCCTCTCTGTAGCTTCCTCTTTTCCTCTCTTAGTTTCGCCAGTTTTTCCGCATAAACCTTTTCTGTACTTCCACTTTTTGCATTTTTGAGCTTCCTCTTGTACTCTTCTATGTCTCTCTGTAAATACTCTAGCGCCTGCTCTTTCTTCATGCCTTCCTTTATCTTTCCACCCAGACTTCTGCCTATTTTACCTCTTGTTTCTTGGGATCCCAGGAACTTGTTTATGAAGAAATACCCCAGGCCTATTATTATGCTCAGGACGAACCACCACATCAGCAGCGGTGCGAGTATAGCGCCGTACCATCCTTCGTATATTATGAATATATAGGCACCTACTCCAAACAGTACCCCAAGTCCAGAGTGCATGTTTCTGACAGGCATTGCGAGTATAAACAAAAATATGAAAAGTACAACGTGAGGAAGTAAGAAAGCATATATGAAGTCATGGGTTACATCGCCCGTAAGGCAACCCCATTCCGCCCCTGCGGAACATTCAGATACCCTAAGGATTACCCGGAATACCAGTGTATAAAGATCTACGCTCATACTACCTCTGTTTTACTTTGTACAGTCCTTTATATAAAAAAGATGTGAGAATTTGTGGCTCTATACAGGTCCAGCCTAGTTCATATCTATGTAGTTCTTAAGTGCCTCCGAACCGCCTTCCTCGTAGGCTTTTCCAAATACCTCCTTTACATCGTCTTTCATCTTTACGAATGCCCTTGATTTTCTGTACTCCTCTTTGTTCAGTCCCTCCCCATCGACAAGCTCTTCGTATACATCGGACATAGGTTCCAGGGGATCTTCTATTTCATCTTCCCCCAACTTTTCCTCCACCCTTTCGACTGATTCCCTGAACCCTTCTATATTGCCTTCGTTAACCGTATGTTCGTATATGTCGAATACCTTCTCAAACGCCTCTTCTGGACTCATGGCGCCTTCTTCAAGTTCTTCGATTGTTTTCCCCTTCCAGTCTTCCACGTTGTATGCGATTCTTGATATCTCGGTCGGGTCACCGGGCTCGCTTTCTTCGTAGTCTTTGAGGAGACCGTCCGTTTCGTATTTTTTCTTCAGGTGGCATATCTCCATGAGTATGTTGAAATATTCGTCTGACATTACGTTTTCGTCTATTTCATTCTCTGCTTCCTGTGCATATTCTTCCACAACATCGATATACTTCTTCAGTTCACTCCTTATTTCACCCTTTTCATTGCTTATTTTCCCTGTTTTTTCTTCTACGGTTTCCGACAAATCCGATTCCTTTTCAAACAGATCTTCTATCTGATTTTCAAAGAAGTAGACGGGGTCGTTTCTGACCTGCTTCTTAAGATTTTCCAAGTATTTGAGGTCGTTCCCAACCATATCAATCATATCGTCGACCTCTCCTTCCAGCGAGTTTATGTAGTCCTCGGACCAATCACCTTCTTTTTCCTGAAGAGTATTATTGATGTTTCTGATGCTTTCTCTGTAGTCGATAGTGTTCTCAAACATTTCTATTAATCTTCCGTTGTTATCCAATGCACGGGCACCATCATCTATGCATTCGTCACTGTCCACGTTTCCATTTTTGAACCCGTTTTTGGCACCTCTAATGGCCCAACGTATTTGATTGGACCTTGGCTCATTGTAGGTGTCCATAATTTCTTCTGTTATCTCGTCCTCTCTTTCTTTCGCATAATCAACCCCTCTTTCTATGAATTCCTTCCCCTCTATTTGATTTACCATGCCCCTAGCTTCGTCTAGGGCTCTGCGGGTTTCCCAGAATCTTTCTACTGTTTTATCTAACTGGCTTTTTTTGGACATGAGCATCAACCTACAGTGATCCTATTCTTCAGATGTAAGTCTTTTTATTTCCTCTTTTAGGTCTCCAAGTTCTTTGTATAGCTCCCTCTTTGGATCTTCTATTCCCTCGATTTCTCCTACACCAATTTCAGATCCTATTGCATATTCTTTTGGCATTGAGAGGTCGGGATAGTTATCATCCGAGGTGGGATTGTAGGTACTGCCCTCGTAAATTTCTTTCAGAAATTCTCTCGTGCCAGTGGTCCAGTCTCCTAGTGCATCGAGAACACCCCCACCGAACACGGAACCTGCCACGTACTGTGGTGATCCATCCGGAACTTTCTTGTCTTTTGCTTCATCGTATTTTTCAATATTAGTTTCATAACTATTGGATTCTGAATCCCCGGACTTCGAATCGTTGCCGTTCTTTATGTTATCCAGGAGACTGCCGCTGTCTCCATTATCTTCCTCCAACATTTCCTTGAGCTCCTCAAAGATGTCTTCGTATTTACCCTCTTCCTCGTCGGTAGAATATACTTTCTCCTTGTCCTCTTTTTCCGTTCCATTGTAAATTTCTTCGGGAAATGTATAACCATGCTGGTGCATACACAAAGCAAGGCCTATATAATCACTTGTTATATTTTTATCATGAGGACATTTGTCAACTTCCCCGTCGTACTTGTCTTTATCCCTAACGTAGATCTTATTATCCTTTGCCTTTTCGAGAAACTCTTCCTGGGATTTTTTCTCAAAATTTGCCAGAGCCTTGTTAGCGGCAATATTTTCGTCATATCCTTTTTCTGAGAAATGCTCATACTCGTCCTTGAGAGCTCTGGCTGCACCAAACCCTGCTTCCTCGAGCTCTTTGACAAACTCATCGAATTCCTCGTAGCCGACATCAACTCGTCCTTTCATTTTGTCACCATATAGTAATTAACATTCCTACTACTTAAAGGTTTGGGTTAGTTTTTTACCTGTGAGTAGTTACAAATCAAAACAAAATAAAAAAGCGGTATGGGTCACTACTTGCATTTCTTTTTCTTGGTCAGGCATCGTCCATCCAGCGTCTGCTCTATGCATCTCCCTGGTTGAATCCCATGTCACTGTATGCATCTTCACTGTTGAACTCGAGAGGATCTTCACCGAACAGGTCTACGTCTTCTTCGTGTTGTTCCCTGTACACTTCGTTAATCTCTTCCTTGATGTTTTCGTATTCTTCTTCACCTGACTTCTCTGAAAGCTCGTCTACGAAGCTCTTGAGCAGGTCGTCCGTCTCATCTATGTGCTTGTCGACGTATTCCCTGAAGTCTTCCTTTTCTTCCTTTATCTTCTCTGCGTATTTACTGAAATTGCTTGCAAGGCTCTTTTCAGCCTCTGAGAACTTCTTGACCTTTTCGTTTTCGGTACCTTCTTCTATTATATCTTCGTCAGAGGTGACCTTGTAGTTTCCCTCTTCGTTTGCATCGTTGTATGTCATTTCCTTGACTTGTTCGAGTTCATCGAGGTAGTTCCCTATGGTTTCTATCAATTTGCCTGATTTCTCTTCCAGTTCACTTGTGTACTCACTGACTATTCCAGGTTTGTCGTTTTCAAGCTTGACCATCACTCTTTTTGAGTTTTCTATGTAGGAAAGAGCGTCAGTGAAAAGTCCTACATCGTCGCCGCTGCTTGGACCAAAGAGATCTTCCTTCGCCGAGAGTAACTTGCTAGCATATTCCTCTGCCTTTGCACCATCTTTCAAACTTCCTTTTTCGTAGGCTTCTTTTAACTCTGTGAAGGCTTCGGAGATTCCATCTGTGAAGCTTCCGATTGTTTTTTCATTCAATTCCTTTCCACTTTTGAGTTTTTCCCTCTCAGCATCTTCTTTCTTGGTGATTTCATCTTCGAACCTCCCTCCGTCCTTTTCCTTTACTGCTTTGACAAGCCCATTTGCTTCCTGTGCTATGTTCTCAGAAGTTTCGCATATTTCACCGAATCCTGTGTCTAACTCCCTGGCTCCCTGCCTGACTTGGGGTTCTTCCGAATCTTCATCACCGTTGCCTCCTGAAAGGCCCGGTATGGAAAGATTCGATATGTAATTTTTCAAGTCCATTTTTGTCACCAAGTAGTAATTAACATTTCTACTATTTAAAGGTTTGGGTTATTTTTTACTTTTCGGTAGTTACAAACCCTCTGAGCACAGTATTAGACCTAAAATATTTATACATTGTGGATTTGACCGTCTTACTGTCTATTTCCGCTCTATCCTGTCGATTTCTTCACCTATCTCCAGCCAGCTCCAGGCCCAGACCACCGCCCAGAAGTCCAAATGTCCGTGGATATCCGCGAAAATAAAATAAAAAGATTAGGGTTCGTTTTGTAGAGTTTATCTGTACGCCTTTGACCTTTTCTCCACGGTCAGTATTTCTATGGTTTCTTCCTCGTCGTCCTTTAGGAAAAATATGCGGAAGTCGCCCACACGGTAGCGGAATGAACTGTACTTCTCGATCCATTTGACGTTCTTTTTCCTGTCAGGATACTCCGCGAACCACTCCAGCTTGTCCACTATCCTCTGCCTTTCCTCCATGTTCAGTTTTTCCAGATCCTTCACCGCTTCCTTCTTCCACTCCAGGTCGTAGCTCATTCAATACCCAGAACCTCCTTCACCTCTTCGTGGGGAACACTTTCCTGTTTTTTGGCCTTGTCTATCTTCTTCTTAAGTCTTAGTTCTCTCTCATCCATCAGTTCTCGTATGACTTCGTCGTAGCTCTCCCTGGGGTGATCCTTTTCCTCCTCTAGCCTTTTCTTGGTCTTCTCGGAGACCTGGACAGTTGTGGGCATTACAGTCACCTATAGGATATTATAGTGCCCTATAAATATAAAACTTACCCCATCAATCCAGGATTTTCAACTCCCGGCCGATCTCCAGCCAGCTCCAGGCCCAGACCACTGCCTCGAAGGCCCGGACCAGGTCTCCTTTCTCCATAAAGTGCTCCGCGTCCTCTGTGTACGCCTCTATGTTTTCCAGGAACATTTCCCCCTTATCTTCTGTAGCTTCAATGTCTTCTTTCTTCAGCTTCTTGAGCCATTTCTCCGTCTCCTTTTTAAGCTCCTCTTCCGTATCAGTCATGCAATATCCTCGCTGAATGCTTCCAGAGCTTCCTCCTCCTTTTCATGGAGTTCGCTTGGTAAGATCAGAACTGCGGGCGTGGGAAAGTCCGTTTCTAGGAGCTCCGAAACCTTTTTGTAGGTCATGTTTGTACCCTCTTCATCTATGTTGAATGCCACTGCTTTCGTATCTTCACTTATCACACCGCTCTGTTTTTCTTCTTCCATTTCCAGCAGATACTCCAATGCCTCCGATACTTCCATCGGCCTGTCCTTTATGTCCAGTAGAGCCATGGTGTGTAAACCTCGTTCCTTGTTTTCCTTTATTACCTGGTACGGCGACCCGGGTCTGTAGTTCTTCTGCGGTATGGGTAACGTGGTTGTTTTCCCGAACTTGTAGATCTGTAGACCTGTCTCGGCTATGGCAGAATATATGGATGATGAGTGAACTATTTTTGTTTCAATGCCCCTTTTCTTCGCCTGCAGAAGCAGCTCCACGTGCGTCGTGGCGACCAGAGGGTCGCCTGGGATAAGAACGGAAACATCCTTGTCTTCGGACAGGTCCAGTATCCTTTCCATTTCTTCCTCGAGATCGCTTCTTTCCACTCTTTCTATTTTCTTATTCGTCAGGTTCTCAAGCCCTTCCCTCCCCTTCCACTGTGATGTATAGTTTTCAAGGAATACTCTATCTGCTTCTTCAATAGCTTTCAGTCCTTTCAGGCTCAGGTCTCTTTCATCTACTAGACCCAGTCCTACAAGCGTCAGCATGTGGAAAGTAAAACACCTGAGCTTTAAATATTCTTCACTGTCCGTAGTTGAGTCTGTATGCAACTCTTTCTGGGATTCCGGTTTTCTTTATCTCCTGGATAGCCTTCTCTATGTTGTAGGATATTCTACGTATCTCCCTTTTGTTTCCTCTTGTGTCCAGGAGAGCATAGCTGGCTCTTCTGTCCCTGTCTCTGGGCTGTCCCACGGATCCCGGGTTGAGAACGAGCCCTCCTTTCGTGGACCTATGGAACGGTATGTGTGTATGTCCCATCAGAAGCACGTCTGCCCCTGTGTCTTCGAAGAATTCGTCGAGCGTTTCATTGGGAACACCCTTCTTTACATATTCGTTCAGCGGGTCTCTTGGACTTCCGTGGACCAGAAAGAACTTTTGTCCGTCTATCTCGACAGCCTGGTGCTTCTCAAGATTTTCAAGGAACCGGAGATTTTCGTTTCTTATATTTTTAATCGTCCAGTGTGCGGCCTCTGAAGCGTTTCTGTCCAGTTTCATAAGGTCACCGGTCACAACTGCTTCGTCATGGTTTCCCCTGACGGCTATTTTCTTCAAAGGAGACCTCTCCAGTATCTCTATAACCCTGTTCGGTGAAGCTCCGTATCCGACCACATCACCCAGACAGAGAACGTAGTCGACGTCATTTTTTCTGATATCACTTAGAACTGACTTGAAGGCGGGTAGGTTTGAGTGTATGTCCGAAATTATTCCAAGTCTCATACTGTTCTAAAGTTTTTAATTCCAGACTTTAACTAGTTTATATGATGTCCTATAAGTTAAAAAAACACCTAGCATTGTTTGTTTTACTGGCTGCCCTGTTATTTTTCGCAGATCCCGTATCAGGGGAGGTTTTACATCAGGTTGACTTCGATGAAGAAGCGGCAGAAGTGGAATCGTTTTTTGTCATGGAGTCGGACGAAGGAGTAAATAGGTGGAGTATCGGCATAGAGATGGACGAAAACGTCGAGATAGAAGAGGTTAGCAGCCAGGTGGGTGAGGCCTCGTATGAGTTCGAAGACGGTCAACTGGATCTTATGGTGAAGACGAGTTTTCCAAGAAAGGAACACGACATAGAGGTCAACTGGGTTCTAAAGGATGCAAAACAAGAGCGTTATCCGGGTCTTGATGAGCTGGACATGAATCTCTTCGGATTCGAAGATAAGGAAACAGGAGTGAGGGTAACCCATTCTGATATTCTTTCCTGGCACGAGCCCCTTGGTTATAGATCTGTCCTTTCAGACGGTGAGCTTAGGTTCAGTGGGGAAGGACACCTATGGCTTCGTGCATATATTTCGGAGAATGGAAAGTCCACGGAAAACTACCATTATTTCGAAGATTTCGACATGTCACAGGCTGAGGAACTTGTAACGTTGGTTGAGTACATGACCGGTAGTACAAATCCTCAGAGGAGATTTCCTGTTGTGTTTCTAGATGACGAGAGTTACGACGAGGATTTCAGTCCGTGGAGCGATGGAACATACAAAACCGGTGGCCTCATAGTTCTGAGAGAGGCGTTGCCGAAAACGGACAGGATCAGGACACTTTTACACGAAACTGTGCACGGATTCAACGATCGTGCCCTTAAGTGGGATAGAACGGAAACTGCCTACTACGATGAAGGAGCTGCACAGTTTGTGGAGTTACTGGCTTCAGAGGTACTGGATTCGCCGAGGGCCGAGATATTCGGTGAGGACGTTCTATTTGAGGAGGATGGGAGTAGGTATCGCCTTCCGTCCAGATCCTCTCCCGAGGAGCTCTGGAACTACTACAAGGAAGGGGAAGACTGGATAAAGTACTGGTCGCCGCGGAGAGAGGAGTTCTCCGAGGTGAGGACATTTGGTTACGTTCTGTCGGAGCTAATAGTCCGGAAAAGAGTAGGAGACAGAGGTATAGAGTCTTTACAGGAGGTTTATAGTGAGCTTTCGGATATCGATAGGAGAATCGACGATCCCGAGGAAAAGGCGGAGGTAATAGGAGTCTTTTTTGATCTCAGACCCTGTTACAGTGAAAACAAGACGGAGTTCGAACTCTGCCTTGAAGAGATAAACGAACAGAGCTTTGATTTGGAATACATTGATCTCAACCATACCTTCGAGGACGAAAGAGAGGAGATAGAGATTGGCGAGAGACGTGTCCTCGAGGAACAAGATTCGTTGGACGGGCTAACTCTTTTACTTGAAAATATGTTTTCAACGATTAAAGATTTCTTTGGAGGTTTTTCTGTATGGATCTCAAGGAAGCTCTGAAGGACGATCTGGGAGAAGAAGAACTAGAGCATCTGGTCAAGTCCTTCGAGGTTGTAGGTGACATAGCCATAATAGAGGTTCCTGATGAACTGGAGCACAGGAAGAATCTTATAGGTGAGAAGCTCCTGGGGCTGAACAAGCATATCAATACGGTTCTTCGTGAAGTTTCTGGCAGGAAAGGAGAGTTCCGTACAAGGGACTATGAGCTTATAGCTGGTGAGAAAGGTACCGAAACAGTCCACAAGGAGCATGGTTGTCGCTTCGGTCTTGATATATCGAACGTGTACTTTTCGGAGAGGGAGGCCAAAGAGAGACAGAGGATAGTTGAACAGGTGGAGGACGGAGAAGTGATTATGACGATGTTTGCTGGCATTGGTCCGTTCCCAATAATTATAGCCAAGAAGAAGGATGTCGAAAAAATATATGCCGTGGAACTAAATCCAGAAGCCTATGAGTATCTAGAGGAAAACGTTTCTATGAACAAGCTTGATGATAAAGTATTACCCATACAGGGAAATGTACGGGACGTTTGTCCGGAGTACTTTGGACAGTGTGACAGGGTTATCATGCCTCTACCCAAAGGCTCCGAGGAGTTTCTTGATCTGGCTATGAAATGTCTAAAGAAGGAGGGTGTGATAAACTACTACAGCTGGGGTGAGGAAGAGGAGCTTTATGATGAAGATATCGAAATAATAGAAGGGGTTGCCGAGGAGGAAGGGAGAGAGGTTGAAATAGTAAGAAAAAGAAAGGTTCTGCCCTATGCTCCGGGTAAATGGAAGGTGTGTCTGGACTGCATAGTCAGGGATAAAGAATAATAAAAAATAAGAAAGATGTGGTGGGGGTTTTTGATTCCCTACTCTTCCATCGCTAACTTGTAGGCTACCAGTAAGGTTCCCACAAGTACGAAGATCCATCCAATAAGACCAAAGAGATAGGAACCATAGGTTGCCATCTGTGCTGCCTCATCGACTACAAGCTCCGTTTGTCCAAAGGAGTGAGCAAGCAGGTAAAGTACACCTGCTCCGGCGATCAGTGAAAATCCCCTCTTTGCTCTGTCCATCAGACCCGCGTACTTAGCAAGTACAGGAGCCAGGAGGCAAACCAAAATGAATATTTCCATGGTTTATCACGTATGATATCAAATGATATACAATGTATATAAAGGTGACCTCGATGTGTGTCGATAAACAGCATATATAGTGTGATATGGTCCGCTACCTTGAATTTACTCCTTGAATACCTGGCCTTCGAAGCATTTTATTTCTGCGGAACCGTTCCTCCAGGCTCCGGAAGGTAACATAGCCTTTCTACAGAGGCCTTTTAGATATTCCTCACAGTCCCAGTCTTGTTCCTCAGGAACCTGTGGTAGCAGTAGACCCTGTTTCCCATGGCATTTTATTATTAAGCCATGTTTCCCGACTTCAATCTCTTCCAGGTATTCCTCTGGATCATCCACCTCTATCCTTTCAGGTACTGTGAGAACCGTTACCTCCACATCTATCTCTTCCAGTTCTTCTTTCTGTATCGGAGGAAATCTCCTGTCGTCGGCTGCGGACTGGGCAGATTTCTTAACGGCTTCACCTAACGGGAATCTGGGAAGCGGTAGGCCGACACACCCTCTCAACTCATCGTTCTTCTTCAGAGTTACAAATACGCCTTTTTTCTCCTCTAGAAAATCCTCTTCCGGGACTTCGGGCAGTTCCTCATCTCTGACATAGTTTTCTAGGACTTCACGAGCGTACACCACGAGCTCTCCGCCCTGTTCATCGGTGAGCAT
>JAKOPB010000123.1 GCA_022257805.1 Nanobdellati archaeon | reverse complement strand
GAGGATCTTACGCACGAGGTAACGGATACCGATCCCCATGACCCCGGCCTTGAGATGAATAAATGCAGGTCCACTGGCAACGGTGACAAGACAGCCGAGGCCGTAAACGAGTTCGTGGAGAAGAGCCGCGAGGTCATGAAGAATTTGGATATTAACGAGAAACGGAAGGAGGAAGGAAAGCCACCTGCTAACTGTCTTATTCTACGTGGAGCTTCAGTGGTAATGGAGGAGGAAAGTCTGGATGAGAAGTACGGCGTGGAATCCGCCTGTGTGGGTTCCGGGCCACTGTACCTTGGCATCGCAAGGAGCGTGGGTATGGAGATAATAAAACCAGAAGGAGCTACCGGTGACGTGGACTCCGATCTTATTGCCAAGGCGAAAGCCGCCGAGGAAGAGCTGAAAGACAAGGACTTCGTATTTATCCATGTAAAGGGGGCGGATAATGCAGGGCACGACCAAGATGCAGAGAAAAAGAAGAAGTTCCTGGAAAAGGTGGACGGAGCCGTAGGACATCTTATGGAAAACTTGGACTGGGAGAGGACACACATGGTATTTACAGGTGATCATACTACGCCCATTGATTATGGTAATCATACCGCCGAGCCCGTACCTGTAGTCTACTACGGTCCAAGAGTTAGGACCGACGGCGTCGAGGAGATCGGCGAGAGGTCCTGTGCACAGGGAGACCTTGGTCATATGGACGGACTGGAAGTTCTTCCCGTTCTTTTCAACTTAAATGACTGGATAGAGAAGTACGGATCTTAATGAGTTTTCTTGCCTGGCCCAGTGTCTTGAAAAGTTTGGTTGGTTTCTGAAACATCAAAGAAATATAAACCAGTAATAAAATAAGAGATGCATAGGGTTTTCAAAATGCCAGAGATAAGCAACCTTTCTATGGCGTTGTTAATTCTTGGTCAGGGTTTACTCATGGTAGGGGTTGGAATAATGGTTCTGGGTGTAGTAAGACTTGATACAGAGGAGTTAATGATTATACCTGGTATAATTTTCATATTCATGGGCGCCGTATTCCTGATGAGGTCCGTCATGGTTGAGGCAAGACGTTAGCTCTTGATGAGTAGAAAGGTAAGATACATAAAACCAGTTTGAGATGACAAGTTTATGAGACAGAGAGTAGGGGACCTGAGCCTTTCGATAAGGAGAATTTCAGAAAAGGCGAGTAGACATGAGGACTGTGTCCGTCTGGATATAGGACAGCCCAGCTTCGATACTCCTGAGCACGTGAAGAAAAAGGCGGTAGATGATCTGTCCAAGGAGCAAAGTTATACACCTTTATGTGGACTGCAGGAACTGAGAGAGGCTGTGGTCGACAGGGAGAGGAAAAAAGAGGCAGTGGGTCCCAAGGGCATTGACCTGGGCCCTGAAGACGTAATGATTACCGTTGGTGCAACACAGGCCCTGTACACAGTTTTTGCTTCCATTCTTTCGCCGGACGACAAAGTGGT
>JAKOPB010000031.1 GCA_022257805.1 Nanobdellati archaeon | reverse complement strand
GGCGACAACGATGTAATAGCGAACGAGATCAACGACACGTCTCTGGATGCTGGTGAAATAGGAACGGTTATCTTCGAAGACGTTTCCTTGGGAGTGGGAGGTAGGATCGAGGTGACCTCGAGGGATTGTCCAGGAGTATCCGATGCATATTCTATAGAAGAAGAGGATCTGTAATTAATCAGGCGGGATTTGAAAATATTTGAGGATTGAAATGAAAAATAAAGGCATATCGCCCCTTTTGGCTGCGATTATACTTATAGCCCTTGCTATGACAGTCGCTGCGATGTTTAGTGGTTTTATCACAAATTTTATGCAGGAAAGGGTTTTTGAGACTCGGGAGGATACAGGAAGATTGGTAGATTGTTCCGCAATAAGCTTGGGTATATATGAAGATTCCGTGGATACAACAGACGAAAACGTGTCTTTCATACTCGATTACAGGGACAGTATAAATCTCACCGGACTGAGAGTCGTAACCTTTAATGAGACAGGCGATGTACGAACTGATGAGAATCCGGAACCGTCTGAAGTAGAGCCATTGAAACCTCAAAGAATCACGGCCAATGAAACAGTAGCGAACCCCCGCAGGATACAGGTTTTCGGCGAAGACTGTCCGGACCACGATGTAGTTATCGAGGGAGAAGAGGATCGATGGTTGCGTGTTTTCTGATATTTGAAAGCAAGGAAATCAGCGACCTGTTTTCAAATTCTTTCTATTTCCATCAAAGTTTTACCGTCTTCGTGTCCCGAGTTTCGTACGAGTATGGTATGCTTTCCGGTTCCCATGCGCAGGGAGTTGGTTAGATTTACGTGTTCCGGCGAAAGCCTTATATCAAGTTCCCGTGCTTCCCTTATACTACCCCTGTTGGCAAGTGTTTCGATCTCCTCGTCGGTCAGTAAACTGTCGTATATGCGGAAGCTGGAAATGACAACGTTAGATATATCTTCATCAAATATCCCTAAGCTGATGTTTTCACCGCTTATGGAGTACAATCTGTCATCGTCTATGGAGTGGTTCCAGTCATCGTCTACCTTGAACCAAATAGAAACGGTTTCCAGATCCTGTCTAAAATCAGTAACGTTTACGGTGTCGTCCTCTGTAAAGTTAAGTCCTGGTCCATATTCTGTTTCGGTCCAGTTTGCACCGTGAATAGTTCCGCTGTTTTCGTAACGGCTGCAGTCCATGGTTTCATCACCCTCTCCTTCATTGAAACGGAGATCGAGGGTTCTCCCATCGCCAAATGTTTTAATTAAAATATTTCCATCCCTCCGACAAAGATCAGGCGGTAGAAAGCCTGTTCTCATGTCGTATTTGAACCTTACTGTGTTCTCACTCTCGTTTATATAGTACTCACCGCCATCCACGTTCAACGTCATTGTTCTGGAAGTTCCTTCGCCTCCATGTCTTACATTTTCTATTGTATTATCTAGAATCTGCAGGTTCTGCCGGGAATTATCAAAAACAGTATTCCCTCGGGCCTCTTCTATGGCAGGCATTCCGATATTCATCACAAGACCTATGCCTACAATAGTTATGGCTAGAATGAAAACTGCGGAGACTATGGGGTTTATTCCCTTTGTTTCAGTCATATTATCCAAAACTGTATGAAATAACGGATTTACTCATCACAGTAAAACTTATCTCCATCTATGTCTCTTGAGGCCGTGCTAGGACACGTCCCTGATATGAATCTCCCGTCAGTTATGTTGTTTATCAAATCTTCATCTCCCATTTCGAAGGTCTTGTTGGCTGTGAATGTTCTTGAACTATCGGACGGTAGTATTTCATCGCTTCCATACAGGTCGTACTCGTCCCATTCTCCATCTCTGACGTACTCGAAGCGGAAATCCGAAAGGTCCTGGAAGCCTGTATTCCTTACCTCGAACTTTAGCTCAAGTCCCCACCCCTCCATTGTTGTTATATTTTCACAGATAACATCTTCGATATCAATACTTGCTCTACGGCAGTCTATGTCTTCCAGCGATCTCCTGGTAGTTTCCTCTGTTCTATCTCTTACTATTTCGAGTATCTCCGGACCAACAAGTGTAGTAGCACCCACGACTATTGCTATGAGCAGAATGGTTGCTATCAGCGGGGATATTCCTTTCTTCATACCTATCAGATATTTAATTTTCTCCTTACTTAAATTAAACCTTCACATAACTGAATTACTGGATAGACTTTGACCATGCTCGTCCCTCGTCGACAAGCTTTGTACTGCCCATTTCTAATTCAATCCTGTAAAAAAGCGCCGTGTTGTTCCAGGCGTCGCCTGCATATCCACTGTACGTTTTTGTGTATCCTCTGTCATCACGTTCGTCCAGATAGTATACCTCTAATTCGTATTTCTCGCCCTCTGGATCTATGACAACAGAACACGTGTCTCCGTGTGCAAGGCTGCCGCCATTGCACTGATATCCGCCTATTTCCACTTCTTTTAATTCTCTTCCCAGGTGGTTGTGCACGCCGACCTTTATCTCAGGAGTTTCTGATTCATTGTGGTGCACAGCCTTGGAAACAAGCGAGCCGATGTTTTTTGTCCCTGACCTTTCCTCCAAAAAACGGGTAAAGTTGACCAAGCTTTCATTCACGTTTTCAAAACTTGCATCATCCTTGACGGCTATGTCATATGTTTCACGGATCTCGTTTCCGATGTTTCTCAGTACTGTGGTTTCGTCCATTCCCGTCAGAGTTCTCCTCCTCAGTGCTGCTTCAAAGTTAGTTGTCATGCTTATAAGATACAGCGAAAGAGACATAATCACACCTATTATCATCAGAACCTGCCCCTTTCTTCCTAAGTTAAAGGAAAGTGTCATTCTGCCCACCCATAGACAACTATTTCGGTTGGGAAGTAATCTGTGTTTTTACCTGCTATAAAATGGTTGGAGCTCACCACGGATTTTTCGGGCGGAGGGTCGAACTCTCCACATCCGTCCCAGTCGCATATAACTACCTCATGATCTATGCCCGGAGGCAGACATTTTCCTGTTTCGTTGTGCAGGAATTCGTGATCTTCTTCGTGTACAGCCACCCGTAGATCAGCTGTGGTATCTAGGTCAACCATACAATCCCTTAACCTTCTTCTTATCTCCTTCTCCTGGAAGGTCGGCAGGTCCATCGGGTCCGAGTAAAGGAAAAATATAGTCACAAGTACCAGCATCGCAGCTAGAAAAGCTTCCATGGTGAACATGGCTCCTTTTTTCATTTTATACACCTACCAAACCGTGACCACCGGTTCTATCGTTTTTATATGACCTGTTCTGTTTTGGTATAGGACCTTCCTCGAGTACTGCTCTGTAGCAGCATCTTCATAAACAGGACCACCCTTAGAAAATTCATCTCCGTCGACTTCAAAATATAACTTGAAGCCGTAGTCGAAATCATATTTCTCTGCAATATCATGTGTTCTCATTGCACCTGTTAGGTTTGCTTTGTACTCAGAAACCGATCTTTCTTCCCGTTCCGAGAGAACAGTTATGTTTACATCTGACTCTTCTTCCGGCTCCAGGTCTTCATAAACGGCATTTGTCCTGTTGTTCTGTGAGTAGTAAACGTTCACTGTTTTCTCAGGGGCATCCATTTCCACCTCAAAGACTACATTAAAGGACTCCATGAATCCGTCGCCTTCTACATCTGTTACATTTGTTGGTATGGCTTCTTTTCCATCGTATACCTTTACAGAACCTTCCCACGCGTTTGGAAGTCCGTGTGTTTTGCCTGGATTAATTGGTACCTTCAAAGTGTAGCTACCTCCATTTTCTCCGTATTCTTCCAAATGCACAGGAACCCTCCAAAGCCTTCCTCCCATACTCGGTCTTGTGGTTTCGGGACCCCAGTGCCAGGAAGGCGGGACACCTTCGTTTCTAAAGGCTGTTTCCCAGAGAAGCATGGCATGACTTCTCATTTCTGCACTGTCAACTACCTGCATCGGAGTGGAGTAATAACCGGAGACATGTGATACCGTGAAGACAAAGAGAACTATGAGGACGGAGGCAGCTATCGCGAAGTCTATCTGATTTATTCCCTTGCCTGTCATCTTATCCTTAAATGGATCTGGAGGAAATAAATAGCTTTTTTGTTTTACGCCCTGGACATCTCTATAGTATCCATGGTTTTGTCGTTTTCTCTCTTTCTTATATATTCTAACCTTATCCTATCTGGATTTCTCGCTTCTCCGTCCAGACCCGTTTCTATGTTGTAGAGATGGTAGGTGTAGGTCTCTTCCGGAAACTCGGTGACCTCAACGACTATCCTGGCAGTTGGTCTCCTTGAATCGACTATAGAGATTTCAGAGGTTGTAACGATCTCTGCCTCTATCCAGTGTTGATTTGAGGAGTTTAGCCGGATATCATAGTTTCTTCCTCCTATATTATCAGGGACATCCAGTTCCACGGACTTCAGTACCTCCTTCTCTCCAGGTCCAGGGATTATTTCCTTGTCTCTGTATTCCGAGTACATGTCCATCATCCTTTCTGCTATGTCCTCGGAAACTGCGGTAGCTTCCGACCTCTGGGATTCAAGGGTTAAGTTTACATAGTAATCATACATAGAGGATGCTACCAGTGATAGTATAAGGAAAGCTATGGCTATTGCAAGTATATGCGAGATGTAATCGGAAAGTCCTTTTTTCGTTAACATAGGTTTCATCTTGGGGTTTTTATTTCACCAGTCACGTCGCCTCTCATCACATTCTTCCAGGTAAGCCATTACCTTTCTATGTATTACAATATCCCTTTGTATGAAACTCCTCTCACCGTCCTTTTCTGTTTCTATCTCTATTGTGTACGTCCTTCCTCTTTCCATATATTCTTCGGGTATATTTAAGGACATTTCAAACCTCCCTTCCTCTATTTCACCCTCGTACTCTCTTTCGGCTATTATATTTCCCTGGTAAATTATCCTTGCGATTACATTTGCATCCTCGACTATCCTGGCAGTGTCCCAGTCTATAACGGACCCATCTATATGAACCCTTCCACCTTCTTCTCTCCCCAGGCCCCACTCGCCTCGCCAGCATATTTCCTTGTAGTCGTCTCCTGTAACGTTTTTCTCATAACATTCGGGATAGCTTTTGTTCTCGTAGACACAGCTTGTCTCGTTCATGGCACAAGCCCAGTCGTCCTCATCGCTTTCCATGGGAATATACGGTCCGTATTCTCTGTGTCTTGGCCATTCCACTCTTTCATCCCCTTCCCAGTTGTCTCCGCAGCACCACTGACTTCCGGGGTGGTCGTCGCCTTCGTCGTAGTCAGGGTACTCGCTTACATCCCATCTTTCATCAAGCTCTTCGTAGTCCCATCTATATTCGTAGTCTCCCCATCCGTCGTGTTTTTCGCAGACATACGAGTCTTCGTCCGGATCAGGAACCTCGCAACATAGATCGTAGTCATACAATGTGGATATATTTGATACGTGGGAGTCGGTTACGTTGAAAAGGGAAACAACGTGTTCCAGATCTTCTCCGCAGCCATCCCCTGCCTCGAGTGTGCAGTTCATGTAAGGTGCAACACAGACATCTTCGTCGTAGTTGTTCAGTTCCGGGCTTTCAACATGCGTATTGTAGGACTGATTAAAAGAAAGTAGAGGTTCTTCGTAGTCTTCGCAGGTATCGAGAACCCTAGAAGTTATGTCCCCGTCGGAATGAATGTCCTGATTGCAGCATACCGCATACTCGTAATCGCCGTAAGCAGGGTAGGCGGCATGGGAGTTATTGTAGTCGAACATCCGGAAAAGTATGAACTCTCCTTCTTCTTGATCACATTCGACTGCTCTTTTTATCTCACAGGTGAGGCCATCCGTCCCGTTCTGTGCAAGCACTGCTACGCTGGATACTGCCAAGATTAGTATCAATGAGATGACAAAGGTCTCCGTCGAGAAAGTCTTCCCCCTGATCCTAACGGCCATCAGAAAATACTTTTGTCTTGGAGCCTTAAATATATCCTCGCTTCGACAACGGGCAGGAAGAGGT
>JAKOPB010000145.1 GCA_022257805.1 Nanobdellati archaeon | reverse complement strand
TTACTTACTGTGAGAAAGAAACAAGAAACAACTCAGACTTATAACCGATGAGAAGAACTAATGGTTATGTTCAATGTCGTATTTTTCTCCATAGAAGTAACAGCAAGCCTAATAGGAGGTCTGCTAGCAGGACTTGTATCACTTCTTTTACTTAAAAGGTACGATCAGGCCGGGAAAACCATGGAGAACTTGCCCGGGAAGACAGGGATCAGTGAGAAAACCATGTTTCTTCTCTTTGCAATTTTATTTGGGTTGATACATGGTTTTATAATAAGTATAGCCAGAATCTCAGGTCTTGTGGGGGAAATTTCGCTGCTGGATTCCGCTCTTTTTCTACTTCCATTTACAATACTTTATTCCACGGGAATGTTCCTCGGACTTTGGAAATACTTCAGCGGTAGTAAGGAAAAAGAGGAAAGAAATCAATGGATAAAGGTAGCTGTTCTCTACAGCTTTATACTAAACATCACGTCCGGTTTTCTGACATTCTTGGTCGCGATGGCGATATTCTTTGTTTGATCTCTATAGATCATCCAAGATCTCTTCGGCCCTGTCCTGTGAGACCTCGTCTTCCTCCACCATCCTCTTGGCTACTTCATCCACCTCTCCGCCTTCAGCTCCAGCCTGTTTTGCGATGTTTTTTGCATGGAGCTTCATGTGACCTTTCTGTATCCCTTCCGTTGCCAGGGCTCGAAGTGCTGCGAAGTTCTGTAAAAGACCGACGGCTGCCATAACTCCGGCCAGTTCCTGTGCAGAGTCAACATCTAAAATCTTGAGTGAGATATCGACCAGGGGATGGACAGATGTTATACCTCCCACGGTTCCTACAGCAACGGGAACCTCTATTTTTCCCTTAAGCTTTTCATCCTCGATTCGCCACTCTGTCACCGGCCCGTAGCCACCCCGGGCTGCGTATGAATGCACACCTGCTTCCAGGGCACGAAAGTCGTTGCCTGTGGCTATACAGACCGCATCCATCCCGTTCATCACTCCCTTATTGTGTGTGGCTGCGCGGTATGGATC
>JAKOPB010000092.1 GCA_022257805.1 Nanobdellati archaeon | reverse complement strand
GTCGCCGTGAAGAAATACTCCTTGTCTATGTATATGTTCGCGTTATCTCCGGAATGGTCTTCGTCGAAGTTGAAAACCACGTAGGCCCCTGTCTCACCTATCTCAAAATCTATCCTCCTTCCAGTAGTCTTGGTTTTCGGTTCGACGTCTATCTTGACACCAAGCTTGTTCTCTATCTTCTCCACCGTCTTACCGTTCTTACCGATCAACTGGGGTATGTTCTCGTTGTCAACCTTCGCAACTATCCTATCATCAGACAGAAACTCAACTTCCGGTTTGTCGTCAAATCTTCTGAGCTCATCAAGTATCTGTCCCTTGGCAAGTTTCTGGATGCTCTTCTCCTCATCCTCTTCCTGAACAGGAACTACGATGTTCTCTTCGCCGTACGTGTATATCTCATACTCCAGTTCTTTCGTCTCGAAGTCTCTTATCTCTATAACCGGCCTTGCAAGATCCTGTTCCTGCATACCAGAAGGAACCTTGACCTTCATAGTGAGAGAGTATACCTTGGTTATATCCCCGGCATCTATATGGACTATGGTATCAAGAATATGTGGAATCATGCCCAGCTCGGTCCTTCCAACAAACCGCTGTACAGCATCTATCGGGTCAGAAGCATGGACAACACCTACCATTCCCGTTCCAGCAAGTCTGAGATCGGCGAAGGTTGAAAAATCGTAACCCTTCCTGACCTCGTCGTATATCGTGTAGTCGGGTCTCACCAGAAGCAGTGCATCGGCTGCATTGTCCATCCGTCCTTCAAGTTCGGTATACTGTGTTATCTCCTTAGAAACATTCAGGTCTCTCGGAGATTCCAGAGTCTTTACCACCTTTCCCTGAGAAGAGTAGAACTCGGCAAGGGACTGTGCAAAAGTAGTTTTACCACTTCCAGGGCTCCCTGCGATCAGTATTCCTTCTGCCTTATCTTCAAGCCTGTCTCTCAGCTTATTACTAACTGAGTAGTCGTCCAGAGTAAGCTTAACTACAGGTCTCACAGCAGTTATTTCCCGCTTCAGAGAAAACGGTGGTCTGGCTATCACGATCCTGTAATCACCGTACTGTACTATCTCTACACCTCTCTTCGACATCTCTATCTCTGCTTTATCCATTCTTCTTGCAAGGTCCAGAATATTGGTACTGAGCTCCTTGAGATCTTCCTTCTCCAGCTCCACATCGGATATTTCTTCGAGCCTGAAATTACCTGGAGAACCTCTTTTGGCCTTTGGCTTACATCCTTCGATGAGATGTACGCTCATGGTCTTTTCATCGAAGTAGTCACCTATAAGCAGTTTGTCATCTTCCTCTTCCTGTTCTATGTAAACAACGTCGAGACCTTCTGCCTCGGCAACCTGGGACTGTACATAGTCCTCTGTATATAGAACTGCGTCCTCTTCGTCCACGTGATCCTTTATAAGTGCATCTATCCTTCCCTTGCTAGCAAGCTTTATCTCCTCTTCAGTAGGCCTCCTTCCGGTGTGTGAAATTTCTATACCCTTGTCACCGAACTCCCTGAGCCTCTTGATCTCGTCCAGACCTTCGAAACCTGTCTCTCTACCCTTGTTGGCCTGAGCCTGGAGCTCGTCGACAACTGCCTCAGGAATTATTATCTCCTTGTCGCTGAGCTCGCCTTTCTCCACCATCTCCGAAAGCTTCTGGTCTATGAGTATAGAAGTGTCTGGAACTATCTTCTTTTTAGTTTCTCTTTTGTCTGACATATGAAAACACCTTATAGGTCCAGTATCTGGGAGAAGGGGCCACGTGTATAGTTAACATAAACCTTTATAAGGCTTTCGGTGACCGCAACAAATTAAAACACCGACGTAAAAGAATAAAGCGATGGTTAACTATCAAGAAGTGGTCGACGAGGGAAAGAAAGTCAAAGTCTGGGAAAGAGGCATAGTCGTAGAGCACGAAGATAAATACTACTGGGTAGACACGGAAAAGGGAACAATAGTAATGGAAGGGGATTTTATCTAACTTCAAAATTCTCCGGTCCTACTTAACCTTCGTAACGTCACCCACTGTAAGATCCTGATTACTGTCTCTCTTCAGCTCACCGGAGCTGACATCAAACTCCTCAAAGAGGTCAACCTCAAGCTCTCTCTGCAGCTTCTTGGAAAGGTCCTTATCGGGCCTGAGTTCCTCGTTCTCTACTCTCCTTATGACTGATTCCTTTTCCGATAGGTTTGCAGCAAGGTCCTCCATAGTAAGACCTTCACTTTCCCTTGCCTTTCTGACGAGACGTCCATAGTCACGTCTTAGAATCCTTTCCGCTTTTAGATTTATCGACGAATTCAAACCGCTGCGTTTGTTTTTTACGATCTTTTTTCTTACATCCTTTTT
>JAKOPB010000105.1 GCA_022257805.1 Nanobdellati archaeon | reverse complement strand
TTCTAGAATCGTCATAACATCATCGAGGCCTGTTAGAGAAGATACCATGAGAAGGATTTTCCCATCTTCAGAGAGATGATTCATGGCTTCATCAGAGAACCTCGACACGATCTCTGTTCCACTCTCACCACCCAGCCACTGCTCACTTCCGATCAGACCCTCATGGCTCTCCGAGGGTGGTAGGTATGGTGCATTGAAAACTATCAGGTCGAACTCACCGTCTACGTCCTGAAAAAGATCGCTCTTGATGAACTCGATGTTCTCTAGACCGTTGGCAGAAGCGTTCTTCTCTGCAAGCTCAACCGCGCTCTCATTTATATCAACACCAACTACTTGCTCACATACCTCGGAAGCTATCAAAGCAAGTATACCGGAGCCCGTTCCCATGTCCAGAACCCTGTCCTCTTCCTCTATCTCTTCTCGGATGGCTCTGACCATGAGATATGTATCCTCTCTGGGAACGTAGACATCCTCCGAGAACGCCATCTCGAAACCAAAAAACTGCATAGGAGTCTAGACCCCCGTGGATTCAATGACCGCTGCAATTACAAGTACTATGAATCCTATTACGAGGAAAAGAATAGAATCCCTCATGAGCTTTATGGCCCGGGACTTGTCCTCCCATTCCAAAACCAATCCGACCTCGTGTGAAAGGAAGAAGCCGGACAGTCCTGCAATTATGTAGGCAGCTATCTCCAAGATGCCATGAGGTAGATAGGAAAGGGCAACAAGGGGCACGTCAACGATGCCTTTCGTTATCTCTGATATAAATATACCGAGAATAGAGGCGTTCCATACAAGTATGAAGACCATGCCTGCCGTGAGGAAGAAGGAAAGTAAAAAAGTAACGAAGAACACAGATATGTTGTTCGTTATTATCTCTGTGAAGAAGCCCGGTGAAAAAACCCTGCCTGCTGCTACATCGGGCCTTATAGAACCGATAACCTCATGCTGAACCTCGAACACTTCAGCCGGTAAAACTACGCTTGAAATTCCAAATGCAAGTGTTACACCGAGGAAAAATGCCAGATAAACTTTCAGTTCCGTACTATGTCTTTCAAGAAGGTCGAACGTGTCCTTGAGGTTTTTCTCATCTTTCTCAAATACATCTTCTTCGTCCTCAAGATACTTTATCAGAGGATATGAGGCAGCAAGAGAAGCAAACATCACAGCTATGAGACCGGTAAGCTTCATACCGGCGACCCGGAAAGGTACGAAATAATGGGCTATAAATATGGAAAGAAGGGTGAAAATTAAGGAAAAAGCAAAACAACAACCAAAGTGCTTTTCTTCCTCCTGTTTGACCCAAAGCCTTTCAAGCATCCTACTCGTCCTCCAGGTCTATCTTATCTTTGACGCCCAGTCTCTTTATCTTACCGTTCTTGGAGAGCACTACGCTCAGAGTGGCCCTGTCGGCAGCATGCTTCTTCATATTGAACACGTTACCACATTCGTAGCACTCCACATCCGATTCCATATCAATGCCATACCATCCGGACTCGGCAACCGGTGTCCCACAGTCGGGACAGATGGCCACAGCCATATCAAAAAAGGTGATATCTTCAGACTCCGAAATTGACATGTTCAATCATCCATCCTATCCTTTACTTTTTCTAAAAGATCCTTTCTGGTTTCCTCCAGAGAACCGCTGTTGTCAACAACCACATTGTAATATTTTTCGTCCTTTACGTCTATACCATACTTCTGCCTGTAGGTTTTAATATCTTGTGAGTTCCTTTTACGGAGCACTTTCAACGCCTTCCGAGGATCCAGGTCTTCCCTCTTCGCCAGCCTCTCTGCAGCTACCTTCTCGTCGCACCTTACAAGAACGCGAACCTCTGCTATATCACAGAGCAAGGGTCCGGTCATCCTTCCTTCAAGGATCAGATCGTTCTTGGTGTAGGCAAGGTTCAGCGCCCTTCTGTCCCACATGAGATCCGGGTCGGGCCCGCCTTCAGGACTCCG
>JAKOPB010000080.1 GCA_022257805.1 Nanobdellati archaeon | reverse complement strand
TTCTTATCTATCCTTGGTGGTATAGAACCACCTTTTGTGAGTTTTGGGATCACTATACTTCACAACTTCGTTAGTTATTTAAGTTACTCGGTATAAGTTTTGTTGATAATCATGAGCTGCGATATATGTGATGGGGACGGAAGCCTTCTTCAGGCCAACCACAAGGACAGAGGTAAGATAATGGTATGTAGAGGTTGTTGGTCGAAGTTATACGAAAAAAATGATATGGTAGCTGGAAGCAGCTGTTCGTCCTGCACCACAGCTTCATGTGGCTCGTGTGGAATTTAGAGGGGTGATATCATGGCTCTGAAAAAAGCAAAGGACGACGACTTCGATGAAAAGGTAGTCGAAACTTCAAAGGAAAAACCCGTGCTGGTTGACTTCTGGGCATCTTGGTGCATGCCATGTCAGCAGCTGAAGCCAACCATAGAGGACATCGGTGAGGAAAGGGACGATATAGACGTGGTCAAGGTGAATATAGACGAGGCGGAAGAGAAACCACAGGAGTACGGTGTAAAGAGCGTTCCCAACGTGAACCTGTTCATAGATGGCGAGGTCGTCGATAGCTTCGTTGGAAACAGAACCAAGGAAGACATACTTGAATGGATAGATGAAAAAATCTGAGAGGTGTGAAGAATGTACGATCTGGTAGTCGTAGGTGCAGGGCCTGCAGGTTATACTGCGGCCCTTTACGCGAAGAGATATGACCTAGACGTAGTTGTAGTCGGCGAGGAGCTCGGTGGGCTCTGCAACGAGGCGTACATTGTGGAGAACTGGCCCGGAACGGAAGAGATAGAAGGACAGAAACTTATGAACAATATGCAGGAACAGATAGAGGGTATAGGTGTGGAGGTAAAGCAGGAAAAGGTCGAAAGGATAGGCAGAAATGACACTTTTCTTCTAGAGACGGACAATGAAACTCTGGAGGCACGTTCCGTTATCTTGGCTCTTGGTGCAGACAAGAGGAGGCTCGACATCGAGGGCGAGGAGGATCTGGTTGGCAGGGGGGTCAGCTACTGCGTGACCTGTGACGGACCTCTTTACAGGGGCAGTGAGGTAGCTGTTATCGGTGGCGCCGACTCGGGTCTGAAGGCATCGATGCTTCTGGCCGAGTACGCGGAGAAGGTTCAGGTCTTCGAGGCGACGGACGAGATAACTGCAGAGGAGATAATGTTTCAGAGATGCAGAGGCAACGACAAGATAGAGATCAACACAGGCATGGTACCCCAGAAGTTCGTGGGAGAGGACGAACTGGAGAAGATAGTTTTCGAGAACGGCGAAGAGGTTGAAGTGGACGGAGCCTTTATAGAGATAGGATCCGTTCCAAACCGAAGTATAGAGAAGATAGGAGAGGAGGAAGTACAAAGGGACGAGGATGGTTTCATAGAGATATCTGAAGATATGTCAACCAACATCGAGGGTGTCTTTTCGGCGGGAGATGTGACCACAGGAAGCAACAAGATGAGGCAGATATTAACGGCGGCGGCAGAAGGAGCCGTGGCCGCGTTTTCGGCCTACAGGTACGTGGGCGAGAAGAAGCTGTAGAGGTGTGTTTTTGAGCGGACAGTTTGAACAGTTTGAGAAAGATATAAGAGGCTGCGAGAAGTGCGAACTATCTGAAAACAGGACGCAGATAGTCATAGGTGACGGGACACCGGAGGCGGATATTCTTTTTGTAGGCGAGGCTCCCGGTAGGCAGGAGGACAAGAAGGGGAGGCCCTTTGTGGGGAGAGCAGGGAAACTTCTAGACGAACTCCTTGGGGAGATAGGGCTCGAAAGAGAGGAAGTGTATATAACCAATATAGTTCTATGTAGACCTCCGAACAACAGGGATCCGAAGGATGAAGAGATAAAGGCGTGCACGGACTACCTCGACAGACATATAAGAATAGTCGATCCCGAGGTCATAGTACCCCTCGGAAGCTTCGCGACCTCATATATACTGGACAAGTACGACCTCGACAATGGAAGCATCAGCAGGGTCCATGGAGAGGTTTTTTCTATCAGTAACCTCAAGGGGCGTTTCAAAATCATCCCTCAGTACCACCCTGCTGCTGCGCTGTACAACCCTGATTTGAAGGAAGTTCTGAAAGAGGACTTTGAAAAGGTCAGGGAAAATATCTGATTCTCGTCTCACAGTCCTCAATTTTATAAACTGAGACCTCTCATAGTCTAACGTGATAAAATGAGACTTGATGGTAAGGTTGCGATTGTAACAGGCGCTTCTTCTGGAATCGGGAGATCTATAGCTCTGAGGTTTGCCGAGGAAGGAGCTAAAGTCACTGTTGCCGACGTTCGAGAGGACCCAAGAGAAGGAGGAAAACCAACGCACGAGCTGATACAGGAGAAAGACGGCGAAGCAATGTTCATGGAAACGGATGTTTCCAGCAAGGAAGATGTCCAGAAGATGTTCTATGAAACTGCTGAGGAGTTTGGTAAAATAGACATCGTTGTCAACAACGCCGGTGTCTTCTTCCAGGACAAGGTCGAAGACTTGGAGGAGGACGAGTGGGACAAGGTTATAAACATAGACCTGAAGGGTGTCTACCTATGTACCAAGGAGGCTGTAGAGCACATGATGAAGGAGGACATAGAAGGATCCATAATCAACATCTCCTCG
>JAKOPB010000063.1 GCA_022257805.1 Nanobdellati archaeon | reverse complement strand
TCAGTTTCAAGCGATACATCGAAGCTAAGAATTATCAAAGCCAGAAAAACGACTCCGAGGCCTGCTAGTATAGTTACAAGCAACTTTTTCTTTTTCATCAAGAATAACTAATTATTTTCCTCGTTAATAAAAGAACTACCCAACGAATTTAGGTCTTTCGGATATATTTTTCGGCAATGGAAGAGGTCTGAAAGGATAATCCTTTACCCTCTCTCTTATTTCCTGGGTAAGCTCATCGGAACTCATTTTTATTTCCTCTCCGCTTTCTCTCTTCCTAACTGAAAGTTTTTCACCTTCCACTTCGTTGTCACCGACCACCAAAGTATAGGGAACCCATTCCCCCTCTGATCTCCTTATTCTTCTTCCAACTGATTCGTTCCTCTCGTCTATGTCGACTCTTATCCTTTCTTCCTCAATTTCCTCGGAGAGCTCCCTGCAGTAGTCCATGTGTTTTTCCGGACTGACAGGAACTATTCTGACCTGTGTCGGTGATAGCCACAGAGGCAGTGTTGCGTTCTTCTTACCTTTCCTTATGGCGTCCTCGAGCAGGAACGTGAGAGTTCTCTCGATTGAACCGAAAGTAGAACAGTGGAGTAAGGTACACGGGTGTTCTTTGTTATCTTTGCCGGTGTAGGTTATATCGAACCTCTCGCCATTGACCAGGTCCATCTGAACCGTCGATACTTGGGTTTCTATCCCACTTGGGTGTATTGCCTCGAAGTCTGCCTTCATAGAGTAGTAGTGGCTTCTTTCATCCGAAAGCTGTACGAAGGCAGGCTTCCCCATTTTTCTTGTAACTTTTTTTATCCAGTTCTTGTTTTCCTGCCAGTAATCTACCGTTCCCTCCCATTCCAGAACCCAGTCTCCCTTGCTTATTATAGAGTTCATCAGGTCCTTGCATATATCACAGAGTTCCTCAAACTCTTCCTTTGCCCTCTCTTCATTTGCAGTAAAAGTATGCGTATCTGTCATGGTGAAATTTCTTACCCTCCGGAGTCCGGACAGCTCACCTCTCTGTTCTTTTCTGAAGCAAGATGCCTCTTCGTACTGTTTCAATGGAAGGTGTTTGTAGCTTATACTAAGGCTCTGGGCGTAAGGGAACTGGCCAGGATCAGAAGCAGGTCTCATCGCTAGCTTTTCGTCATCTTCTTCCCATGTGTAAATTTTTTCCTGGAACTCACCTATCAGTTTCTCTATTCTTTTGTCACCTAGTTTGTACATAAGTGGATTTTCAATCTTGAACGCTCCGTAGTCTTGTACAAGCCTGTCCTGATAGTCTAGAATTAGACCTTTCAAAAGAACGCCCTTTGGGTGCCACTTGAAGTGTCCTGCATCGCTTACGTCACAGTAGTCCACAAGTTCGAGATCCCGCATGATCTCTATATGTGGCGGCTTGCCTCTTTCTTCGCCCTTTCCTATTTCACATCTCAGGAGGTTCTTCAGGTTTTCCCAGTCCCGTGAGTCCTGGTTCAGGAGATCGTTTTTCTCCCAGTTTTTCCTGTTTACTTCGTAGTCGTTGCCATCCTTATCCAGCACGATAAACTTCGAGAACTGTTCACCACCCTCCCTCTCCTTTGCAGGCCCTTCCTTCTCTTCGTCCGGCCTTATCTCTCTGCTCAGCTCTGAAAGCGGATGTCCTTTTACGTGTATTTCGAACTCTTTGTACCAGCCAAACGGTGCTCTAGTGACCTCGTAGTCTTTCTCCAGTCTTTCCTCTAGTAGTTTCTGTGACTTCATGGCATCGTCGAGGTTACCCGGAGTGGAGGTCAGATGTACCCATGGATAGATAACGATTCTTTCGCTGTTGACCTGATCGGCGACATCTCTTATCTCTTCCCGGGCTCTTTCAACAACGTAGTCCAGGTCCTCTCCATCTCCTTTCTCCAGTGCGTTAAACACTACCAGACATTCTTCCACCCTCTTTTTGCCTTCTTCGCATTTCTCTGCGCTGTCTACTGCTTTCTTGTGTGGTTCAAACTCAAGGTGGCTCGAATGTAAAAGTAAAAGTTTCATTCAATCAACTCTCTAAAGAAAGGCGGGCCTAGGTTTATATTTCTTTTCCGAATTTTGAGACTGGGAGAAATCTTCTCAGAGTGTAAAACGTCCACCGGACTGTTGCCTCATATCGAACACTCCTAAAGTTATTAGTTTCGTTGAACTTTAAATATGTTTACCCTGCTACCAATCGTTTTTCTCCTCTTTGTCTGATAGGTAGAAGTAGATGAAGGGAGTGTTTAAAAACATGTAGAAAAGGAAGGCTGAGATCCATGCATTCATCGGATGTCCAGGGTTAACTGCCCCCGTGAACACGGTTCTAACGGGCCAGCCCATGGGAGATATCAACCAGGAGGCATACAAGATGGCCATAATACCAAAAAGCCCGCTTGAGACACCATCGGAGAGCAGAACCTTTCCCCTACTGTGGAATTTTTTTCGGTTTATTAGTACACATGAAAATCCCAGGAAAAGGCCCAGTATTGCAGAGACAGAGTAATGGAAAAGTAGGTTTTCCACTCTGAAGATTAACGAAAGAAGGCTGTAGCCGATAGTCATCGTAAAAATAATCAGGAGGACCTGAAGCGCTCCTGTAAGTATCACCGAAATAAATCCAAGGTCCTTTCCAGCCATTGTATCGTAATTGTTTCTCATGGTTTAAAAATTCTCGTTCGTTGGTTGTTTCCCAGAATCTAGTCGTTGAGGCAGATTGCCCTGTCGTTGAAACTTCTGGGTGCATCCTTCAGAAGCTGTATCTTCAGCTGGTGCGGAAGTATAGTGTAGTCCTGTAACTCGTCCATAGGCACAAACTTTACGTCCTTGAGCATACCTTCCCTGCTGTCCTTTTCATGATCTTCGCCTAGTTCCACCTGACCACCTTCGTATTCACATAGGAAGAAGAACTCCATATGATGCTTTGTGCCTCCAAAGAAGTCATCGTAGTAGATAGGTCTTTTCACACTTACATCCACATTAGTTTCTTCTTTCACTTCTCTCCTGACTGCGTTGTGTATAAGCTCTCCAGCTTCTACGCCTCCACCTGGAGGGATCCAGTAGGACATATTACCTTTTTTGTGCTGGACGAGCAGGATAGAATTGCGCTTCGGTACTATCGCCGCGACCCGAGGTCTCAGTTCCATGGGTTAATTTTCTCATAGTCTTAAATATTTTTAAGCCTTAGAGAGAAGGTTGTTACAGGTAGCCCGGTAGTCTAGCCACCTTTTGTTCGCTGTTGCTCACGAAAAATGTGGGCGAAAAAGGACAGGTGGGACAACGGTCAAAGCCGTTGGCTTTGTGCCTTGGCACAGCCAAGACGGTCAAGGATGTCGGGCTTTGG
>JAKOPB010000137.1 GCA_022257805.1 Nanobdellati archaeon | reverse complement strand
TAACGTCCAGCGTTGTTCCGAGCCCCCTCGACTCCTTGACCTCCAGAACCGTTCCCTTTCCTACCTCGGACTCCAGCTCCAACTCCTTGCTCAGGAACTTCTGAGAGAGACCTATGAGAACCGCCAGAAGATCAGGGATGCTTTCGCCCGTGAGCCCTGAAACAGGAACCACGGCCACCTTCTCTCCAAAGTCGTCCACCCTATCGAACCTGTCGGAAGTTATACCCCTCTCCGAGAGATCTCCCATGAGCTCATATATCTTCTCATCGAGTCGATTTCTTGTATCTTTTCTCTGTCTTTTGTAGGCCTCGGAAAAGCACACACCTTCCTCTGAATTCCAGCCCTTTATACTATCTATTTTGGTGGCAGCCACGACGAAGGGCGTGTTGAACTCCTTGAGAAACTTTAGCGACTCCTCCGTCTGAGGCTTAAAACCATCGTTGACATCCACAACAAGAACCGCTAGATCTGAAACCGAGCCGCCTCTTTTTCTAAGCGTAGTAAAGGCCTCGTGACCAGGAGTATCTATAAACAGAAGACCGGGTACCTTTATGTCCTCGGAAGAAAGCAAACCTCCACAGAGGTCTCTAATTACATCCAGGGAGATCTCCGTGGCTCCTATGTGCTGCGTTATCCCGCCTGCTTCCCCGGCAGCCACGCTTGTTTCTCTTATGCGATCCAAGATCGAGGTCTTTCCGTGGTCCACATGCCCCAGTACCGATATTATTGGCTGTCTTCTTTTTTCTGACATTTCCGGCACCTCCTGCATATATAGTGCTAACAGGGATCATTCCTACACTAGAATTTCACCGAAGATATTTAAAAATAGCAAACGGTGTATGCAGCTTCATACGTCAAAAAACGGAGATACATTTATAAAATTGTCGAACAATGCTTTAGACGAAGAAGATACTGAGAACGTTTAAAGAAATTTAAAACTTTTAAAATGTGCAGAACAATAATAGGAAAGTATTAGGATGGGGTAACTGTGAAACAGATAAGGATACACGGACGCGGAGGCCAGGGTTCCGTTACAATGGCATCCATGATGGCCGAGGCAGCCTTTGAGTCTGGAAAAAATGCTCAGGGTTTTCCTTCCTTCGGCGTCGAGAGATTGGGTGCACCCATAGAGGCCT
>JAKOPB010000076.1 GCA_022257805.1 Nanobdellati archaeon | reverse complement strand
CCCATCGAAACATGAGAGTGTATAAGTATTACCGAAGACCTCCTCTGGTTCGTCCACGCCGTTTCTCACCCTCTTCTTTATCATAGCCGATGCAAGTTCCTTCTTCTCGTTTTCGTCGAGGTCAACAAGTTTCTTCCACGACCCATCACCGTTTTTGAGGTCTATATCCAGGCTCGATAAAAACTGCACTGCTCCAGATTCGCTTTCTGAAACCCCTGGGATATAGGGTTTTGTAGTGTACTGAAGTGCCTTATGAACTGGTCTGGAAAGCCTGCCGAAAAGACGCAATCCTTCATCCTTTTCAAGAACTCCGAGCTTCTCTGCCTCCTCCATTATCTGCTCGTTTATACCCTTCATCCTCCAGTTTTCTTCCTGTATATCACCTATAGCTCCAACAACTGCAAGAGCAGAAAGATCCGTATTCTCTTTGTCGAGCTCTCTGGCAAAAAGATATGTAACTCCTGCACCCGAAAGTGTGTCTTCCTCGAGACCGGCGAGATGAGGATTTACATGTATTCCCTTCCCAAGCTCGCCTGATATATGATGATGATCCAGAACTATGATGTTCTCGGCCTCCAGTTCGTTGACAGAGGGAAGATGACCGGAACCGAGATCCGTGAAAAGTATATTATCGTCTCCGCCTTCGTTCAGTCTTTCTATCACATCGGGCCGTATCTGTTTAACTATAGTATGATGAACCTTTTTCCCTTCTCTTAGTGCGGCAGCAAGAGCTATTGCCGCAGAAGAGATCCCATCGGCGTCGTAGTGTGAAACGATTCTTACCTTTTCCATCTCTTTGAACTGACTTGCCGCGTCCTTTAACAACTTCTCAAGCTCTTCAGGTATCTTCATAATAACCCTAAAAAAGAAGAAAATTTACTCTCTTTTGTGGAACTCCTTCTCGGTCTCGTACTTCCAGTCTTCCGGAATCTTCTCTTCCTTCCTGTAATACTTGCTAAGTCTCCTTATCTTTGACTCGGTTTGTTCTAAACCGTGTATAGCGGATGAATCACCTGGATTGTCCTCAAGGTGTTCCCTTATCTTCTGAGCCCTGTCCATGAGTTTTCTGAGATCCTCGGGAAGCTTTGGCTCCAGTCCCTTTTCCTCAAGAATATCGGTTATCTTGAGATCGAAGTATTTAACGGAAGGAACACCGTACTGATCCCTTAAAATCTCACCTATCTCCGAGGGATCCAAACCCTCTTTGCCCAGCTCTATGACTTTCTTTTCTATATCATCGGGACTCATGTCAACCCACTTGGGAGGCTCTTCTCTGTAGGGTCTGGTTGAACCCGACTTACCGTGCTTCCTTGAATACATCCGTGCCATTTGATTTCACCATCACAGGATTCTTATTAATTCAGACAAGATATATAAAACTATTCCTGCCAGCGCGAGGAACGAGCCAACTATAGCAACTAAAACAGGCCACCCGGGGTAAACCGTTCCAACCCCAAGGCCTAAAACCAGCATAACTGCCGCCAGAACTACTAGGCAGTAGGATATGTTCTCCAGTAGATCTCTCTTACTGTCGCCCTTGAGCCAGCCTATAAAGTCTGCAAAATCCATAAGGTTACCTGTTGACCGGAGTTTTATAAAGTTAAATCGGACCAGAAAAGTAAACCACGGTTGTGATACTACTCAGTAAACTCATCCACAAGATCCGGATCCTTTCCAAGAACTTCCATCGCTCTCCTCATCTCCTCCTCCGTATAACCTCTTCCCATACTCATGTATACCCAGTCCCCTACTGCACGGACCAAGGCCTCCTCTTCATCGTAAACCTCCTCGTATTCTCCAATTTTCTCCTGTAGATCGTTGGCGAGCACTACCTCTGGTTCCTCTTCGGCAAGAAAGTATCCGGTCACATCGCCAGGCAGATCTGTGAAGGTCAGTAAAACGCCGAAGGATGCTGCTAAAATCAGAACAACTCCAGCGATAGCCTTCCTCTTTGCAAAAACCTTCTTAAGATCACCGATCTTATCTTCATCGGGGCCCGATTCCACCATGTTTTTAGGTTGGTATCTGTGTCTTATAAATCTATGGATGCCAGGAAGGATGGTCCACGATAGTTTCCTGGAAAGTTCCTACTAAAAGCTCTGCAAGTATCTATCAAGCTCTTTGAAGAACCTTTCTCTGTCGATCTCACCTGTTTTCCTGAACCTCAGACATATCTCTGCAAGTTCCACGACATGCCCAGGAGCTCTCTCCACTATCTCTTCGAAGTCCTGTGTAAATTCCTCTCCTTCAATTTGTTCCTCGGCTCCTACTAGACGGATGACGTTTTTCACATAGTCCTCAAACGGCATCGGTAGCTTCTCTTCTTCGGCCTTTTTCCTGTATTCTTCTAGGATCTGTAGATAGAACTTGATCTCCTCTTCGGCATCAGCAGACTTAACACGGAAGTCTTCAAGACTGTATTCTCTTCCTCTCAGATGTTTCCAACCGGAGAAGGACTTTAAAATTATAGACAGTGGGACATACTTCGTGATAATACCCCTCTGTGCTTCACCCTCCAACTCATCCAAGCTTATTCCACGGAACCTTATTACTTCCCCGTATTTCTGGCTCAGTTCCTGGTTCAGTTTCCGTTCCTCGTCGAAGCTGTAGTCCTCGTTTACAATCCCGAAGAAATCAAAATCAGAATGTTTTTCCTCTGCACCTATAGCCCTGCTTCCGGCCAGGTAGAGTGATTCTACTTTTCCCTCAAGCCTGGTCCATATATCCTCCGCGATCTCCTCAACACTACTCAT
>JAKOPB010000103.1 GCA_022257805.1 Nanobdellati archaeon | reverse complement strand
TTGTGGGTACTGAAAGACATCCCCGAGGAGGACGCCGAGAGAACTTACTTCTTTCTTTTCCTTGCGGGCTTATCCACCTTCCTCCTGAACGTGGTTCTGAACGGTGTTCCTCTCCTGAACCCCGGTATACGCTTCGAGCTTTTTTACAGTATATATGCATTGAACATACCTTCCTTCTTTCTGATGGCCTACGCGGCGGTTAAGTCCGATGAAAGGAGAAACCTCTTTTTCCCGATACTTCTTTTGTCCACCGTGGTTATCACCTTTCGCTTTTACTTCGTCACTGCCTCCCTGGCGTGGATACTTGTATCAATGAGAAGGACGGGGACCAGGAAGGCCCTTCTTTTCATTTTACCTGTGGTGGGTATAGTCCTGGTAGCAGGTGTTCATATATACGGAACAGGATCTGCTGTAGGTGTAATCGGAAGACCGGCCCACACCGTCAGCGTTCTGGGGGACATAGTTGAGACCTCCTTCCCCTGGGGCAGCGATCCGTCCTGTTTCGTATCCGACTGCGGAAGGATGGTGGCAAGGGACGTCCTGGGCTACGATGCCAGGCTGACCACCACGGCCTTCGGAAAGACCCTTTACTCCTTCGGACTCCTGGGTGTTGCGGCGACGCTTTTCTTTCTGGGTGCCGTCCTCAAGGGACTCAGGAAGGAGGACTATGCACTTTACTGTCTTCTCTTTGCTTACTTCCTCGGAGAGATAGAGAGAGGGTTTGCTGCAGGCGAGATGGCGATACTCACCTTTCTGGGATACTCTTCTGTTTGGTTGAAGAACAGGCGGACATCCGGATCCGGGTAGTCTGCCCTCGTTTTTAGGCACTACGTTTCCCGTTTTTCATGAATACCCTACAAGAAAAGTTTTTAACCTTCGGATGAAATTGAATAGGTGTGGGGCACATGAAGTTCAAGCTGTTATTTTTATCCCTTATCCTAGGCTTTGCTCTATTTACCGGTGTCGTAAGTGCATCTTCCTTCGATCTGGTGGTCGTCAGAGGCGACAACCTTATAGACTACACAGTGGTCTCTCCCTACGCGAACTCCAAGGGCGTGCCCATAGTTCTCGTTGGACCAAACGGTCTTGAGGAGGACACGGAGCTTGTTCTAAGGAGCTACAGGGAGAACAACTACGCCGACCTTGCCATAGTCGGTGGTGAAACCGCCGTTTCAACGGAGGTTCAGGACGACCTGGAGGACATGGGCTTCCGTGTGGAGAGGTTCTGGGACTGGGATCGGTACGGGACGGCCGGCAGGGTTGCAGTGGATCTCTGGAGGAGCAGCGAGGAGGCTGTGATCACCGACGGCAAGGACCACGAGAACCTGCTCATGGCCATGAGGTACAGCCTGGATCTGGGGATACCCATACTTTTTACGGAGAACGACGAGGTTCCTGAGAGCACGCGGTCCGCCATACAGAAGACGGATGTCCAGAGGGTTTACCTCTTCGGCGAGTCGTCTGGGGTCTGGGAACTGGACGTCGAAGTCGTCGACATGGATGTCGAGGAGATAGACTTCACAAGGGAGGAGGAAGAGGAATGGGAGGGACTGTACCTTCTGGGCGGTCTGGTGGCCTTCGTAGCCGCCCTCTCGATGCTTCTCGCCGACTACTACCGCAGGCAGAAGAAGGTTCCCTACGACGTATTTACAGATGACGAGAGGGAGATAGTCGACATCCTCCTCGAAGAGGGCGTGGTGGAACAGAAGGGACTTCCGGAAAGCACGGGATTTTCGCGTCCCAAGGTCTCAAGGCTGGTCAAGGACCTCGAGGAGCGAGATATACTACGCAAGGAAAATAAGAAGAAGACCTACGTCCTGGAGCTCAACAGGGAGATAGTAAAGTAGTTCTGGGTCCTTCTGAAAACCTGTGAACGCTTTCATAACCGTTTCGTCCGTTAGATTTACATAATGCGGTTATGAACCAGTTTGTATGCTTGGAGAGATCGCCTCGTTGTCCGGGTCCTTTGTAGCTCTACTTATTGTCATGTTTGTGCTCAC
>JAKOPB010000111.1 GCA_022257805.1 Nanobdellati archaeon | reverse complement strand
ACCGAAAACCAAGACTACTGGAAGGAGGATAGATTTTGAGATAGGTGAGACAGGGGCCTACGTGGTTTTCAACTTCGACGAAGACCATTCCGGAGATAACGCGAACATATACATAGACAAGGAGTATTTCTTCACGGCGACTGTAGGTAAGAACGGTGAGATAAAGCTTACCAAGGATTCGGAATTGGGTCAGCAGCTGGTCAGGGCGTTGGCCAGCAACAAGAACATAGAAGTCTACATCTGATATACTATAGTCAGGCCAGGACACTTTCCTTTGTGGAATCGTGTACAAAGAGATAGGTCTTGCCTGCCGTGTCGTCTATTTCTGATATCGAGTCCACGTCCGATTTTTCAAAAGGTATTATATGGATATCACCTTCTGGAGCTTCCTTGAAAACTTCTTCAAACTTGCCGACAGGGACTTTGATTTCTGTGGACCCCGGGAATCTCGCCTCGTATACCAGTCTATGGAGGTATTCTTGTGCCTCTGCGGCCTCGTTTTCATCTTCTGCAACCATCCAGATGTACAGTTTCCCCTTCCAGTTCTTCTTTATGCTGTAGGCTATGAGAAGGGCAAGATCGTAGTACCTTCTCTCGAACAGATCGTCTTCCAGAGCCTTGGGGGAGATCCATATATGTACGTCCTCCTTTGTACCCAGTCCCACCTCCTTATCCCTGTCCAGAAGGGCGAAGCCACAGTCGTTTCTTTCTCCAGCTTCTACTATTCTTTCCATGTCCTCCGGGTCAAGCTGGCTGGGTCTGTAGGGTAAGAAAAGTATGTTTGGACAGAAAACCTGGCTATGTATAGCCTCAAGTGAAACTATTATTGATTTTATATAGTCGTCCGCCTCTACCATCGAATAGGTTGCGAATATCTTTTCCTTGTCGAACTTCTTGACCATGTCGGGTATTTCGTCCAGATCGCTGACGACCTTTTCTTCCTTTTCTCCTTCCTGTGGGACGCTTTTCTCTTCTTCAAGTTCGAGGCCCAGGATTGTCATCCTTCCATGTGGATAGGCTATGGACTTTATCAGCGGGAAATCACCCACCAAGGTTTTGTTGCTGGTGACGGGTACGAGCATGTTAGGCTTCCAGACATGCAGTGCCGATTCTGGCAGCCGCCTCGTCTTTTCAGTTGCCCATTCCGAAAGAGCGCGGAAAAGTCCTGAACGTACATCTCCTTCTTCGTGTTCCAGGGGCTTTTTTGATAGTAACATGTATATTCCAACTACGGCGGCCACTGCTACCAGCCCTGCGTAAGGATTTATCAGAAACATTATGATGAAGGATGCTAGCCATCCATAAAGAGGAACTATCTTTGGTACGTGAAACGTGGGCCTGAAGCTCCTGAGGGCCAGCTGCTGTTCGAGGAATACCGACAGGTTTATGCTTGCATATGTTATGAGGAAGAACATAGTTAAAACCTGTGCCACGGAATCAAGACTGCCCAGGACAAGCAGTGGTATTATTATAAGGGCGGTTACCAGTACCGCATTCCTTGGCTCGCCGCCCTCCGAAAGTTTAGCGAAGAAGTCACTCTTCGGGAGTATTGATTTCTTTCCCAGGGCCTGCAGCACCCTAGGTGCTGCCATTATCATAGTCAATGCACTTGAGAAGGTCGCGGCCAGTATACCTATCAAAACAAGTTCGGGGATCAAGGAGATCGTGGTCAGAATCATTGTTTCTCCAATAAGCTCTTCCGGGGTTGTGGTATAAGAGAGCAGTACTGTCACGGAAAGATATATGAGGGTAGTTATTCCAAGGCCGTACATTATACCTTTTGGTATCTGTCTTTT
>JAKOPB010000021.1 GCA_022257805.1 Nanobdellati archaeon | reverse complement strand
GATCCGGACGGAAGTCTGGACGCTGCAGCTGTGGCCGAGGAAGCGACCTACGACAGGATTGTGCCGATTATCGATCCTGTTGGAAAGCTCGACACTGAAGTAGTCGACGAAGCCGCCGAGGATCACTTGGTCCTTATCGGTGGACCTGCAGTAAACGAGCTCCACGAGAGACTGGCACAGGAACACGAAGATGTCAGGACTCTTGATGATTGGGAAGACGAGTGGTTTGACGCAGACACAGGACAGTGGGAAGAAACAGCTGTGATTCAGCTCGTTGAAGACGCGTTTGCCGACGGTCAGAGTGCTCTTATCGTAGCAGGAACCACGAGAGAAGAGACGAGAGCTGCAACCACAAGGATGCAGACTTTCAAGGAAGATCCGTTCCCTGCTGACATGGAGTACCTCTTCTAGGATCGCAAAACAGGCTGGCTAACGCCGGCCAAAACCCCTCTTTCTTTATTATTTCACCTGGTCAGTCGTGCCTGTACCTAAGACGTAAGGTTTTTATTTGTGCACAATGAGGTTTTAACTATATGACAGAGTTCTTCGAGTTCGAGAACTTTTCATGGGGTCTTGTTATAGGACTCTTTGTCGTAGTTGTGCTTCTGTCCGTAGCGTTTTTCGTTTCTGCGTACCCGGACTTCTTCGATCACATGGTCCCGATATATACTCTTCTGGGGTTCGTGTTTTCCATAGCCATATTTGAGGCCGGTCTGATAGTCTACATGCACGGAGTAAACCGCGGTACCTTCCACAAGGAGAACAGGCAACAGAACCTAGTTCTGAGGCTCAATGCCGTTAAGAACGCGAGGAAGGACGTGGAAGAGGGCTTCATGAAGAGGGAGATGGACAAGGAGTCCAGGGACCAGATGCTGCGGAACCTCAAGCAGAAGGAGCTGGAGATAAAGAACCGGCTCACGGCTTTAAAGGGAGAGGACATAAAGCTCGAACCGGATGGTGACGTATGAGATGTCCTATTCCTTCGACTTCGATCTGACAAAGGTTTCCCGTTCCTTTTTCCGGGAGGTCGCCAGCTTCACGGACAGGAGCGGACTCCACAGGAAGACGGGTAACATCTCCAGGACCCTCGTTAAAAAACTGAGGGTCGACGAGATGACGGGCATCCCCATGACGGATGCTATAACCCTCATGGAGGACATGGTAGATATACATGCCAAGAACCTGTCCATGGAGGAGAACTTCCAGGAAACGGAGGACAGGGCACTGTTCCTTCCGCACTGTTCGAGAAAGCACATGGACAGCAGTTGCAAGGCGAGCTTCGACCCCAAGTTTTCGTCCTACAGGTGTGAGGGATGCAGTGAGGACTGTACCGTCAGAAAGGCGACGGAGATAGCCGAGGAGAGGGGATACGATGTATTCATTTTTCCCGGAGGATCCTGTATACCCAAGGTTCTGAGGAAGGGCAACTACGACGGCGTGGTCGGTGTCGCATGCTCCGAGGAGATAAAACTGGGCATAGAGAAACTGGAGGAGGCAGGCATAGGCTATCAGGGTATACCGTTGCTCAAAAACGGGTGTGCCAACACGGAGTTCAACATCGATACCCTAAAGAAAAAGCTTTAAATTAATTCAAGGGAAGTATAGAACTATGGAGAGAAAAGGACTTTTGGTACTTGTTCTGGTTGTTTTTTCAGTCGTCCTTGTAAGCGGCTGCACAGACTTTCTGAGGAGAGGTGCAGATCTGGCCACAGGCGGTGAGTGTATGGAGCTTGAGGAAGAGATCGAGGACCATCCGGGTATGGACTGTAGGTGTTATCCCACGGACTTTGTTCCCGAGGGCATAAGAAACAGGACAGGCATCGAAGGAGAAGTTACAGGGAAGTGTTTCTGTACTTGTAGACACGAGGCCGTCGATGATGATGTGAATATATCAATAGTCGAAGGTCCCGATGGACAGGACATAGTGACGCGGCTGGGCTAAACGTTCTTCATAATTTCTCTCAGGACAACGGTTGCATATCTTCCGGGCTTAAGGAAAAACGATACCGTCTGGTTGAGATCCTGATTTTTCGGATCTTCTGATATTTCCTCCGCCTCGATCTCCGGGCTGATGAGGACTGGTCTTATGGTTCCCCTGGACGATATTTCCTTTGGCTCATCGAACCTGAAGTCCTCTAGCTCTATGCCGTCGTCATCCAGTGTTTCCCTGAGAAAGTTGTCGAACACCGAGGGGCCGAGATTTGTTTCGTATCCAGGCACCTTCCCGGGAAAGTTTTTTATCTCCTCCTTCTGCCGGACAAGCTTTGAGAGGGCACGGTTGAATACGTAGGACTGGTAGGCGTGGACGAATAGCCGGCGGAGGTTCCTGGGAAATGTTCTGAAGACTCTGATCCACTCCTCCCTGTCGGATGGATCCACCTCTTTTATTTTTTCCAGAAGTTTCAGTTCGTACCGGAGGGGGCCAGGGAAGTAGTCCGCGGCGGCAGAGTAGTCGCCTTCCTCGTCGAGACGCTTCCTCGCCTCGGCAGCACCATCACTGTCGAAGGTTTCTGTCAGGTATGTATTTACGGCACCTTCGAAGTCCCGGAGCAGAAGCCTCTTTCCCACGAGATGTGTTACCGATCTATCGCCTCCGAACCTCTGGAGGCCGTAGTAGTTTGGTATCCCTCCACCAATCTCCTCCTTCAATTCCCCCAGCCTTTCCAGGCACTCCTCTCTGTCCAGCTCTATATCCCTTATAGTTATTCTGAATTTGTTCCCCTTGAGGTCTCCTGGCTTCAGAGGACGGGAGACCTTCTTCAAGGGCTGGACCTGTACTCTTCCGTCGCTGAACTCTGCCCTTCCGGGTTCCACACCCTCTAAGGTCACGAACTGCACCGTAGAAGCTCTCTTATCCTTTAATCCTGCGTAATTTATCCTGCTCGTTGAGATGCCCAGGTTTGAAGCGATCCTGTTCACAGCTTCGTACGTGGTCAGATTTACCTTTTCAAGTCTGCAGAGTAGAAAGTCTCCTCCTTCCGGGAGGTCCACAGGCCTCTCTTCGACGCGAAAGTCCTCGGGTTCCTTCTTTATTACACCGCCTATACCCGGTGAAGAGGTTCCGTACTCCTCCAGTCCGCAAAGACTTTCTGAGTCAAAGTCCTTGGCCATAGAAAACATCTGTATCTCTTCCTTAATAGATTTTGCCTGCCATAATCGGCGACCGCACTTCTTGTGTACTCCATGTGATCAAACACCACGCTGACAGACAAACTTTAAATACTATGAGTATTAATATACTCATATGAGTATAAATATACTCAAACATCTGGAAATCATGGTTCCTTTCACAGAAGATATCAACAGAAGAGTTCATGGCAGAGGACTCGAAGATGGACTGGATCTGTCGCAGAAATCTATCCAGAAGAAGCTAAACGGACTCGAGCAGGAAGGTATACTTGAAAGTGAGACCTCTGGCAGGACCAAACAGTTTAGTCTCAACCAAGAAAACATCTTAACCCAAAAAGCAGTAATAATGGCAGAGCTTGTGAAGTTCTATAACCTTATGTCTTCAAGCTTCGAGGTCAAAGAGATAGTTGGCGAAGTTCTAAACAAAACAAGTTCGTCCTTCCTTGTCTACGGATCCTTTGCTAAGGGCAATTACGATGAAACGAGTGATCTGGATATACTGATCATAGGCAAAAACGGGAATGGGATTGTAGAAATAAACGAAAAGTATTCAAGAGATATACATTTTATGTTCATCTCCAAGAAGGAATTCAAAGAAGGCATAGAGAGAAATGAATCTTACGTCAATGAAGTCTTGAAAAATCACGTGATATGTAGGGGTTTTGAAAATATAACTTCCTGGAGGTTTGAATATGGATAAACTGAAGTGGTGCAAAAACAAAAAGAACGGGATAGAAATAACAGAACCTAGTAAAAATCTTGCAAAAAGCTACATGCGAAAAAGTGAAAATTCCCTGAAAACAATGAACAGCACCCCCGCGGAAGACTGGAAAGTGACCACTGCTTACTATACATGTTACCAGGCTTTGTATGCCCTCATACAAAGAGCAGGCATTAGCTCAGAGATTCACGACTGTACAATAGAGCTTATGCAGTTCTTTGACTTTGATGAGGAAGATATAAATTTTCTCAGGGACCTGAAAGAAAAAAGAATAGACGCACAGTATTATGTTACGAAGGAAGTCAGACTTGTGGATAAAGATAAGGTCAAGGATTTCAGATTGAAATGCAAGAAAATCCTTGAAAGGACAAACTTCGACGAAGTAAGGAAGGAAATAGTTTCAAGATTGAAATAAAGTAAGAGAAATCTATAACCGTTTTTGCACTACTTTACCAGGGACAGATGTCCGGTTATCTTGTCGATTTCTTCATCGGGACCGGGTCCTATTGCCAGAGCGGTTGTGGTTCCACTTGGTATCTCCGTGCGCCCGGCGTCCTTTACAAGGTAGGCGGGAAGACCCAGGTTTTCGGCGTTTGTTTTGAGTTCAAAAAGTTCATCCTCGTCCTCGACCCCGGCGACGACCTTCTTTTCACCTTCACTTTCCCACCTGTTCCTCGCCTCAGATCCGGCCTTCTTGAAGGCTCCCAGGGACGCATGTGCTACCTGTGCCGCTGTTTTTCCTTTACTGAGTCCGATGTCCTTCCGGACGGCGATAATCTGCTTCATAACAAACATTAAAAAGAAACGGACTTATATTGTTGTGTGGGGAGATAGATGCTTCACGAGATCGAGGAAAAGTATCAGATAAGGAAGAAGTTCACGGAGCCTCTGCTGATCGATACAAACCCGAACTATCTCTCTGCGCTTGCACTTGTATTCGCCTTCGTGGCAGGATACCTCTTTTACGAAGGTCTGATAGTCCTGGGAGGTGTTTTTGTCCTGGCAAACGGTTACCTCGACATGCTGGACGGGGCGATAGCAAAGAACTTCGGAAGATCTTCCAAGTTCGGAGACTTCATAGATCACACCTTCGACAGGGTAGCCGACGTGGTTATATTTCTGGGGATAGCCCTGGGGCCCGCTGTTCCCCTCTGGCTAGGAGGACTTACCATAATATTTATCCTGCTCGTCTCCTACATGGGGACACAGTATCAGGCCATAAAACACGAGAGGCTGTACAGTGGAATCTTCGGAAGAAGTGACAGACTAGCAGCTCTTTTTGTCTTTGCAGTAGCATCTTACTTCTTTGCAGACGCACTGCTTTACGGCGTTTATCTTATACTGTTCCTCTCTGCATTTACTTTTCTGCAGCGATTCTGGACCTCGGCCAGGAACATAAGGTAGCTGTTCAGACTCCCATGGCTGCGGTTAACATATTTCTTACACCCAGGGCCAGACCGAGGGCAAGGACCACAACCTTCAGCCAGTTTCTGAGTTCAATGTCCTCCACTGTGTCGTCCAGAAGGTAAAGAACCGGCCAGATGACTGCTATCTTCAGAGGTACCATGGCCCAGGGTCCCGTGGCGTCTATAAGGAATCCGGGTAGGACATGTTTTTCTACGTATCCGAACATGGACACCGCGATGAAGGTAGACGAGCCGTCGAGTATGTGTCCGGACAGTATGGCGTAGTTTATACGGCTCAGGTATCCCGGTAGGAAGTGTACAAAGAGGTAAAGCGGTGCTGCTACGGCGGCTGTAGTGCCTAAAACATAGACAAATACCTCAGGGTTGGTAAAACCAACGGTCGTCGTCAGATAGAGGCAGATAACAACAGGTAAGGAGCCGAAGATCCACATCCACTTGGCGTAGGATATGTCGTATTTTTTCTGCAGGTACTCGGAGATGAGTATCGCCGGTATAGTGTAGGCGGCTATTAGGATATGTATTCCCGGAGTGTTGAACCAGAAACCCGTGAAGATCTCAGCATCCCCGTGTCCCAGTGATCTAAGGACACCTCCAAGCAGTACGAAGGGCACCATGGCAAGGATGAACCTCTCGTCTATTTTAGTCCCGATCTTCTTGAGGAAGAACCTGTATATGAGGTATATCGCCAGTACCAGAAGGAGTGCGTAGACCACGGTCTGGACAGTTGTGTAACCGGGCTGTGCAAAGTATGTACCGTGTATCTCACCCAGCATACTACCAAGGCACCTCCTTTATGCCTGTACAGTAGGCCAGTAGGTTGAACAGGTAATGTATAGGCGGAGTTATTAATATCACCAGAGCCGCGGTTAGGTAGTTTATCTCGGAAAGGGCCAGGGCGATCGGTATGGACAGTATCAGGAAGTCCAGCTGGTCTACAATCGGAGCGCTTTCGCCTCTTTCCATCCCTGTCCTCCTCTTGAAGAAGGAGGCTATCACATCGCCCAGCATCGCACCCGCCGCCAGGAGAAATGCCGTGGTAACCGTCATGTACGGAAGGGCGTAACCTGCGGGCGCGGCTATTTCATTGAGGCTCGGCCATATCAGAGTCTGTATGAACCCTATCAGTGTTCCTGAAGCCACGGCAAACAGAAAACCTTCCCACGTCTTTCCGGCTCCCAGTAGATCGTTACCTCGGAAGGTCTTTCCGAAGTCCATTCTCCTGCTTCCACCGAAGACCGGGGCTGAACCGTTTGCAACGTATGCCGGTAGTATTACCCACAGTCCTTGGATTATTATATGCAGCCAGCTCATGATCCCCTATAATAATACCGGACTTATTTATAAAATTCGTGAATCTTTTATACGAGTTTCGACAAAAAGACATGGGGTGAGAAATATTTCGAAGACAGATGAGAATCTTGAAAAGGCATTTGGCGGCGAGTCACGGGCCAGGAGCAAGTATCTGCTTTACGCAGAGAAGGCCGACGAGGAGGGAATGGAGCAGATAGCCAGGCTCTTCAGGGCTATAGCGAAGGCCGAGAGTATCCATATCGGTAACCATGCCGAGGCCATGGACAAGGTGGGAGATACTGTGGAAAACCTCAAAGATGCAATAGAGGGCGAGGTCTACGAGCACAGTGAGATGTACCCTGAGTTCCTGAAAAAGGCTATGGACGAGGGCGAAAGGGAAGCTGTTAAGTCTTTCCGGTGGGCCAAGGAGGTCGAGGAAGGACACGAAGAGCTTTACAGAAAGGCGAAGGATAAGGCAGACGATGGCAAGGACATGAAGAAGAAGAAAGTTTTTGTTTGCAGTGGATGTGGTTACACGGTCATCGGCGAGGCTCCCGAGGTCTGTCCGGTATGTGGCGGCCCCAAAGATCTTTTCGAAGAAGTCGAGTAGTTTAAAAACTGAAAAACAATTCCGAAAGGAGGTGTAATATATGGACTGTGAGGAAGATCTATTTTGTGGTCTGAACTACGCCGACAAGGATCCGGATGAGATGGACGTACTTGAGAAAAAACACACGCCCGTTATTGACGTCGAAAG
>JAKOPB010000083.1 GCA_022257805.1 Nanobdellati archaeon | reverse complement strand
TTCTTGCATAACCAAGCAAGGGTCGTACTGTCCTTGCCCGCGGACCACAACGCAGCGACGTCATCGAAGTTGTTGTACGCTTCCCTTATTATGTATATGCTTCTCGCCTCTAACTCGTCTAACCTGTCCATAAGATCACCTGTCCAGATACCCTAGTTTCTCCAGCCTGTCCCTCACCTTCTCCATATCCCCATCCAGCTCCTCCGGTCCTTCGAACTCACCCGCAGCCACAATATCACGCAGCACGAACTTCACGAACTCCGTAACGGAGTTAAAGCCCGTATCCTCAATAAGCTCCGAAACCTTCTCGTAAAGGCTTTTCGGAATCTTGATATTGCTCCGCTCGGACATAGGGATATTATAGGGATGTCACATTTAAAAAACTTTTCTAGAACCAGTTTCCTAAACCCTCTTCTTACCAAGACGAATGTCCTGAATTTTGGTAGCGTGTATAGGGCGTGGCAGCGAAGATCTAGTTTTTGGCTAAACCTTCCAACTTTTTCCGAAGCTCTTCGATTTCGAAGTCATCGGTGTTTTTTATTTTTGACTTCGTTTCCTTTATGAACCCTTTAACTTTCGAAAGTTCAATGTCTTGTGGTTCTTTTAGGTAATACTGTACGTCGACCCTTCTTTCCTTAAGTTCCTTCAAAAAGTCGATATGTTTTTTATCATATCCTAAGGTTCCCATCAGCTCTATGGTACAGTCGTGGATTTCCGATTTGATTCCCACCTTACATAGATATGCATACAATGCATTGTAACAGGCGTAGTATGATGTTACAGTTCTCCATTTACCAGTTACAATTTTAGCGTTTTCCAGGTCTTCATTACTGCTTTCCAGGTATTCCTGGGTAAGGTTATCGTTTGGATCTATCAACTTTATACCATTCTTCTTGTCCATGCACCATTCAAGCTTAGAGCTCATTTTTGTAATACCCCCAGCATAGCTTGATGAACCTCTCAGAGTCGAAGACCACGTGGGACTTGATTACTTCCTTTGCCAATCCGTTGCCTTCTATTAAAAGATTCTTAAATTCCTCCACTGTGGCGTATTCCACGTCTACTTTTAAGGGATGGTTTTCTATTATTTTCTTGACACTTTCCTCTTTCTCGCCCAGGAATAGTATATCTACGTCCGATGTCTCCGTTGAGTAACCCTTTACACGGCTTCCAAAGAGAACCAGCCCACCGAAGTCAAGCAGCTCATCTATAAGAGGCCACAGGTCTTTATTGAACCTGTATTTAAGAGATTTATAATTTTCCACAATTTTTAGAAGTATCTTTGATTCGTTTTGATCCAAATCTATGTAGTAGGAGTTGTTTTTACCTTTCCTCTCGACCCTGAGAAGTCCTCTCTTTGCCATCTTTTTCAGATACCTGGATACGGTTCTTTTAGGTATTCCTGTCCTTTCCTCTATTTCACTTGCTATAAAGTTCGAGTTGTAGTCGTAGCTGAAGGGCTCGAGGATATCGAGCCATTTTTGTCCTATGTCCGCCAATTCTGGCATAATGATGTGTTATGGCTTGTCCCTTAAATATCTTTCGATTTGTTTTGGAGTCCAAAAGTATTGAACCCCCCTCCCCCGGCCAAGAGTAGCAGCTCTATTTTATGATTAATGTATTAATCATATTTTCTATTTTATGCTAATTATAATGCCCATGTTTTGTAAACCTCGCCTTCCGAAGAATGTAGTGCCTAAAAGTCAGAAATCAGAGCGCCTTGTAGTTAAAACCAGTTACTTCCTCCCTCTCGTACATCCTCTTGACGTCTACAAGAACAGGATTCTCCCCGCACAGCTTCTTAATTTCTTCCAATGTTAGATCCTTGAACTCCCCATGCTTCACAGCCATTATCACAGCATCCATGTTCTCTACGCTCTCCAGTTCATCCACGTTCTCTGCTCCCATTTTCTCAATTTCTTCTTCATCCAGCATGGGATCGTAACCGTAGACCTCGACGCCGTATTTCTCCAGTTCCTCAACAACGTCCTTGCACCCGGACATCCTTGTGTCAGCCACGTCTTCCTTGTATGTAAGACCCATAAGAAGGACCTTTGACCCTTTGATAACCTTCTCCTCTTCGTTCAACCCCCTTACTGTAAGCTCTGTCACGTGCTTGGGCATGTAGTTGTTTATGGACCTTCCGGCCAGTATAACCTCCGGATCGTAGCCCTCCTTCTCTGCTTTGTAAACCATGTAGTACGGATCCACAGGAATGCAGTGTCCTCCCACCAGACCAGGATGGTACCTGTGGAAGTTCCACTTCGTAGCCGCAGCGTCCAGCACCGCTTCGGTGTCCAGATCCAACCTATCGAAGAGAACGGAAAGCTCGTTCATAAGTGCGATGTTCAGATCCCTCTGAATATTTTCTATACCTTTCGCAGCTTCGGCAACCCTTATACTCTCCGCCTCGTACACGTCCGTTATCCTCCCGTATAAATCACACAAAATCGAAGCAACCCTTCCGTTGGACCCGGAAACTATCTTTGTTATCTTGTCTATAGTATGCTCCTCGTCGCCGGGGTTGACCCTCTCGGGAGAGTATCCGACAAAGAAACCACCACCTTCCTCC
>JAKOPB010000050.1 GCA_022257805.1 Nanobdellati archaeon | reverse complement strand
TCTCAAGAATCATACTTCCTTTTATCTCAAAAGTATTTAAAGTTTTTCCCATGGTTATCGATCACACCGACTTCGCGAAATGTACCCAGTGTTTTGCTTCCTCGCCACATCTTATACACTTCTCACCTTCAGGATCGTCGTACCTGAAGGGTATATTGGTTATCTTTGCCGTGGTCTCGTCCTTTACAATCTCCTCACACAACTGCTTACCACACCATGCTGCCTTCACAAACCCACCCTCGTTCTCAATTATATCTTTGAGTTCATCAAAATCATCGGCCTCCCTTATATTATTCTCCATGTGTTCTTTGGCCCTTTCAAAGAGACGCTTCTGCATCTCTTCCAGCTCCTTCCCCACGACTTCCTCTAAATCTTCCATACCGACTGTAGTTTTTTCTCCTGTGTCCCTTCTGACAAGCGTAACCTCTTCCTCCTTCACCTCATTGCTCCCAATCTCTATCCTCAGCGGTACGCCCTTGACCTCCCACTCGTTGAACTTCCACCCAGGTGTCTTATGTTCTCTGTCGTCCACTCTGCATTTCTCCAGCCTATCGGAAACCTTCTCCACCATCTCCATGACCTTCTCTTTCTCGTCCTGATCATGGTATATGGGGACTATCACAGTTCTTGTAGGAGCAACCCGCGGCGGTAAAACCAGTCCACGGTCGTCCGAATGAAGCATAAACATGGTTCCGAGTTGCCTTGTGCTGAAACCGAAGGTCGTCTGGTACACGTATTTCTCCTCGCCGTCCTTGTCCGTATACTTTATGTCGAAGGCCTCAGCAAAGTTTGTGCCGTCGTAATGGTAGTCGGGGCCCTGTATGGCCTGACCATCCGGTAAGAGATGCTCCAGAGAATACGTGTCCACGGCACCATCGAACTTCTCCTTATCCGTTTTTCTTCCTCTTATGCAGGGTATAGCCATATATTCTTCACAGATCTCCTGATAGGCGTCCAGAACCTTCTCACAGTCATCAAGTGCTTCTTCCTCCGTTGCATATGCATTATGGCCTTCTTGCCAGAGGAACTCTCTGCTGCGCAGGAAAGGTGTGGGATGCTTGAACTCCCATCTGACAACGTTGTTCCACTGGTTCATCCTGTGGGGCAGATCTCGCCAGGATCTTATCCAGTCCTTGTATGAATCATACATTATGGCTTCGGATGTGGGCCTGACGGCAAGCTTTTCGTCTAACTCTGAACTCCCTGTCCTAGTTACCCAAGCGACCTCTGGGTTGAAACCATCAAAGTGCTCGGCTTCCTTTTCGAGGAGTTTTTCGGGTATAAAAAGAGGGAAATAAGCGTTCTCTATGCCGATATCTTTGAAACGTCTGTCCATCTCCTGACGAACTTTCTCCCATATGGAGTAGGAAAGTGGCTTGAAGACTATACAGCCGCTTATCGATGTATAGTCTGCCAGTCCGGACTTTGTTATAACCTCTCTGTACCATTCACCGACATCTTCTTCCTTTTTCGTTGTTATACCCAGTTCTTCTGACATTCAGAATACCTCTTTGCCGGATAGATTTAAATATGGAGAAATCGAAAGGCGCTCCTTACCTGCTAAATGGAACACATCCACCTACCATAACGACCACAGTCTTATTTGAGGCCTGAACTTTATAAAACTTTTCTAAAACATCACGTAGGCCTTGCCTTTCTTTCTCTCCACGAAACCTTCGATATTACCTGAGTCGCTCACCTTGTCCTGTGAAAAACCATATATAGAGCCGGTGTTGTCCTTTATGGTATGCCACCAGCCGTTGCCGTCCTCTTTGATTGGCTCAACCCGGACGTTCCGAAGTACAACGTCCTCACCCATATAGTTTTGAATATTTTCGTTAAGGTTTGATATACTGTGAAGTATCTTCCTGGTGCCCCAGTCCCCGCTTTCATATGTGCTTTCGGAGCCGCTCTTCAAACGGAAAACGAAGAAAGACAGTCCAATGATCGCCGAAATGATGATAACAGCTATAATCAAAATAAATGGTGATATCGACAGGACGTCATCGTGAACAACAACCTGTCTCTCTATACCATCGATCTCCAGTACATGTGTTCCTGCCTCATCGACCGTAATACCGATCTCCTCCGTTGCCATCTGACCTCCACCAACACTTACGCTTCGCGTGTCCAGAAGCTCGCCATTGAGGTATATTTCCACTTCTTTGCTCCCGGCCCGTGTACCTATATTTTCAAGCAAGATGTCTATATCGACATCAAGTGGCTTCTCGCCTTCCTGGGGATTTACCCTGAAGTTACTGACACGTACATCGGCAAAGTCTTCGACGGCTACATCAGAAACTACAGAAAACACGGAAAATCCAGGAACATTACTTCTAAACCTGTAATGTCCGTCTTCGATTTCAATAAAACTTGTCGGCATGGTGTCCCATCTATCGGAGTGCCTCAAGAGCACTATATCATCGACCTCCTCGCTTATCCTCCCTACCCAGAACTCATCGACGTTGAAGACTATACTGGCGTTATAGAACTCATCGCTGCTCACGCCTCTGAGTGAAGTTGAGAAGTAAGAGTACGTATATCCATCCGGATCCTCCAGGTCTCCTGGTAAATCCAGACCCAGGTTGCGGTACTGCAAACTTACATCAGTCTCACTGACAGAGGAGGTAAAGGCTATCCTATCCACGAGACCGTCGTGAATATTTATCTTTATCAGCTGGTCTTCGGCAACCTCACCTATTTCGGCCAGATAGTATCCGTTCATCCTCTCGGCATCCACTTCCTTGGTCTCCGGATCCTCCGGTGCTGGTGCAGGCGGAGGTGCAGGTGAAGGATCTCTACCGTTTCCGTTGCCGTTGCCATTGTCGTCATCGTCTTCGTCGTCCGTGAAGTGGGCGGTTATCTCCTTGTCTTCGTCCATGGTTATGGTTATTTCATCACCTGTCTCCCCCGTCCCCGACCATCCATCAAAAAACCATCCACTCCCGGGATCTGCAGTTATCGTTACCTCCTCTCCTCCCTGGTAAGTGTGGGTCCCTGGTTCAGGATAAGTGGTCCCCTCCCCGGTAACGCTTATCGTGAGGTCGTAAAACACGGCCGTACCGTTAGTTATATTCAGCTCCTCGGAGGCACCTGGACTGAAATCCACAGATATACCTGTATCCAATCCACCTACATATATATCCACATCTTCCTCCACGTTGATGTCATACCATCCCCCCTCACCTGAGAAAGTGGTCACCTCTTCATTTCCCACAAAACTGATCTCAGCACCCTCTATGGGCTCGCCTGTCTCGTTGTCCGTGAGGTACCCGTACAGGTTGTGCGGTGGTGTCTCGACTGCAGAAACCGAAATGGACAGAAGTGGGACTACGACCATAAAAACTACTAAAAGACACACACGTTTCATTTTAATCCACCACAACCATCAGCATACTATTAAAGTTATGAAAGTTCCCTGAGCTCTGCGGCTGTAACATTTATGTCTTCGTCGACTTCAGCCCAGTAACCCTTACCCATCTCTAAATCTGTGATATTGTCCTTAGTGTAATAAACACCCTCGTCGCCACTTATTTTTCCGTAGGTAATAACCTCCTCGATCCCGAACTTGTCAAAGTATTTCGTTATATTCATCCATCTTCTGAAGCCTATCAGGTTTAAACCATCCTGTAAACCAATCTTGTCGGGAAGAAGATCTCCTTCCTCTTCGGGTGGCGCACTCTGTATCTCGGCAAGTGTACCTACCACCGTCAGACTCACCGGTTCGTTTACGTTTATCCAGTATCCCTTGTCTGCTTCCATCTCTGTCAGCTGGTTTTCCTGTTTGTCGGGGTTGTAAACCGACCAGTTGCCTGTGGAAGTATTGTAGTACCAGACCGCCTCCACCTTATCCTCTATACCATCAAAAATAGTATCTGCATCCGTTTCATTTGGTAAAATAGGCAGGGATATCGGGCTCCATCCCTGATCTAGATCTATCGTATGTTCCTCC
>JAKOPB010000078.1 GCA_022257805.1 Nanobdellati archaeon | reverse complement strand
TAAAGTGATCCTATGTCCAAGGAAACCAGGAACAGAAAAACAGACCACATAAAGGTCTGTATGGAAGAGGACGTGGAGTTCGACAGAAAGACAACGATGCTCGAAGAGGTCTTTCTTCCGAAGACCGTTCCGAATCTGGACCTGGAGAATGTGGATACAAGCACCAAATTTCTGGGACAAGAAACTGCGGCGCCGGTTTTCGTAAATTCTATAACAGGTGGCGGGGAGAAGTCAAAAAAGATAAACGAAGACATAGCCGCGGCCTGCGAGGAGCTCGGTCTCGGTATGGCGCTAGGTAGCCAGAGGGCGATGCTCGAGGACGAATCCCTTGTAAAAACGTATGATGTCAGAAAGGACTACAACCCTGCGTTCCTGCTGGGAAACATAGGGATAGCTCAGCTAGGTGAGTACACGGTGGAGGAGTTAAACTGGCTGGTAGAAAAGATAGACGGAGACGGTCTTTTTGTCCATATAAATCCGGCGCAGGAGGCTGTCCAACCCGAGGGTGATACGGACTTCCATGGTCTACTTGACAGACTGAAGGAGGTTTCCAGGAAAATGGACTACCCTGTCATTGCCAAGCAGGTCGGTGAAGGCATATCCAGAGATACGGCACAAAAACTGAGCAAAATGGATCTTTATGGCGTGGACGTAGGCGGTGCAGGAGGTTCCGACTGGACGAAAATAGAACATCTGAGGTCCGAAGACAGCTACGGAAAGACCTTCGAAAACTGGGGCATACCTACCGCGCAGTCGCTGATAGAGGTACAGGAAGTCTTTCCAGAAGGGAAAGCGATGGCTACAGGAGGTATAAGAAGCGGTCTGGACGTGGCTAAGTCTGTGGCCCTAGGGGCCGATGTATGTGGAATAGCACTTCCCGTACTAAGAGCTCAACAGGAAAACGGTGAAGAAGGTGTAAGAGAACTTCTCAAAAATATCGTAGAGGAGCTCAGGATAACCATGTTTCTCACCAACTGTAAAAATATAGATGAACTCAGATCCATAAAACCGAAACTTTCTCCTAAGCTCAGAAGCAGACTGAAATAAGTATCACCCTCCGACAGGATCAACGACCTCGATACTCTCTATCCTTTTGAAAGCCTTGTCGTGAGTCATAAGCGTTTCAACATTATTTTCTTTCATAGAAGCTATTATAGTGGAATCCCTCCCACCTATGCCCTGAGGTGAATGTCTCTCTAATTCGTCTAACGAATCTGTCATAGCGTCGAAGTCGAATCCTTCGATTCTAAAAGGAAACTGTAAAAGTTTGTTAACCTTTTCCCTTCCCTTCACCGGCCCCAGGTTCTTGATGAGATAGTGGGCTACTTCCATCACAACCAGAGTGTTGAGGAGAACACTCTCTTCCTTTATTTTTTCCTCGAGAAACTCGGCAACGTCCTCGTGTTCTTCGGCAGACTGATCAAAGTAATAGCACCAGATGTTGCTGTCTATGAAAATAATCTAAACCACCTTACAGTCTACATCTCCCACATTTTTTTCAGCTCGAGTGGATCGATCTCACTGTCCTTGACGCAGCCCCTTAGTTCCTTCAGATCATCAAAAGTCTTCGCCGGCTCCAAAACTATCTTTCCGTCTTCTAGCTTCACTATCATCTCTTCGCCGCCATGTATGCCGGTCTCCTCACGTATATCCTTGGGTATCAAGACTCTGCCGCGCCTCTCGACTTTAGTTTTTCCCATTCTATTCACCATGGCATTATTGTTCCCACAAACTTATAATACTTTGGACCTCAGAAATCAAAACTCTTCCTCTATCTTCAGCAATCTGTTGTACTTAGACGTTCTCTCTCCTCTGGCCGGGGCACCTGACTTTATACCGTAAGTTCCCAGGGCAACGGCGAGGTCCGAGATGAAGGTGTCGGTGGTCTCCCCGCTTCTATGCGAGACTATGACCTTCCAGTTGTTATCATGCGCGAGTTCGGCTGCCTTCACGGCCTCGGTCAAAGTGCCTATCTGATTCACCTTAAGAAGCAGAGTATCACAGGCAGACATTTCGACTGCCTTCTCTATCCTCTTGGGATTGGTAACTAGCAAGTCGTCGCCAACAACCATCCTATCCGTACTCTTGTTCAGCGATGCGAAGGCCTCGAAATCCTCCTCATGGAAAGGGTCCTCGATAGATACAACAGGAAAACTATCGAAAAGTTCCAGCCACAGATTCTCTAGCTGTTCAGTATTCCTTACTGTGCCGTCTATTGCATAACCGTCGCCGTAGAACTCGGACGCAGCTGCATCCATGGCCAGACCAACCTCTTCATCAAGTATATACCCGACCTCTTCTACAGCCTCGACAACCAGCTGCAGGGCATCCTCCGTCTTCGAAATAGGTGGTGCAAACCCACCTTCATCACCGACATTCGTAGCCTCCTTGCCATACCTCTCCACGAGTATTTCTTTCAGTTCGTGATATATCTCCGAAGAAGCCCTCAGTTCTTTTTTGAAGTCACCAAGACATGGAACTATCATGAACTCCTGGACTGCCAGATCGTTACCTGCATGTTCTCCACCGTTGAGTATATTTAGGAAAGGTTTCGGAATTTCCATTTTCCTGTCAGGACAGAACTTGTCGTGAATAAGCCCATAGAGTTCTTTATTCGACTCGTCTGCGGCAGCTCGTGCCGCTGCTAGAGAAACCGAAAGGATCGCATTCGCCCCTAGGGAACT
>JAKOPB010000034.1 GCA_022257805.1 Nanobdellati archaeon | reverse complement strand
ATCCTGGATGAGATAGATGCGGCCCTGGACCAGAAGAACTCCAAGAAGGTTGCAGGGATGATAGACAAACACTCCGGTGACGCGCAGTTCATAGTTATAACCCACAACGACCAGACTCTTCAGAAGGCTGACTACGTCTACGGGGTATCGATGAAGGATGGCGCCTCGGAGGTCATGGCACTGGAGATGCCAGAGGAGTAGGCCTAAAAAAGTTTTAAGCTTCCGGAGCTAATTCTACTCTGTATGAAGGAACAGTAGATTCTCTGGAATATTAATTTCCTCTATGGGCATCAGTACAACTGCTATGTTGCATAATTAGAATTGGTTCTCGATAGATACGCCAGAAACGTGGTGTTCCATCCTGACCCATCCAGAACATCCACCAGCCAAACATTTTTAAGTAATAATCACTATTATACTAATCATGATTATTCAAAGGCCCGAGTTGACCGATCGAATAGAAGGGCTGGGTAAATGGACCCTGGTCTATGGAAGGAGAAAAACCGGGAAAACGTTCCTGTTAAGGGAATTTATACCCTATGATGAGTACTTCTTTGTGAAAGGAGATAGAACAATACTGGCAGAAAGAGAAGACAAGATGGAAAATATGGTCTACGATGTTTTCACAGAAGCAATTCAGCGGGAACTGGAAAACGGAAAGACCCTTGTAGTTGATGAATTCCACCGTCTCGGCGAAGACTTCTTTGATTTACTACATAGCATGAGAAAAAATGGAAGGCTTATACTTGTATCCTCTACTCTCTCCCTCTCAAAAAAACTACTGGAAGAGAACTCTCCTTTGATGGGTTTATTTGCAGAGATATCGGTGCCGATTATAGATTTGTCCAATTCTTTGGATACCCTTGAATACCACGAACCCGAGAAATATAGTAAAAAGGATCAGATGGAACTGGCGATGATTCTCAGGGAGCCCATCACCGTCGAATACGCTGATAAAAAGGAGAGTTCGAGGGAAGTGCTAGTGGATGTGCTTCAAAACTCCCTGAAAACAATCCCAACGCTGGTTGGGGAGATATTTCGGGAAGAAGAACGTCAATTGTCAGCTACCTACGAAGGTATTTTGAGGGCGGTGGCCACAGGTTATACTTCTTCTGGGGAGATAGCAGACTACCTATTCTCCCATAAACTGATAGATAGGAATGATCCTAGCCTAGTCCAACAGTACTTAACCAATATGATCAGCTTTGGGGTGCTGAAAAAGATAAGGATTCATAACAAAAACAAAAACAGATATGCCCACTCTTCCCCATTGTTTCACCTCTACTACTACGCCGATGAACAGTATAACATATCTGAAAGGAATCCTTCCAGAGAAGAAATGAGGAGGATAGCAGATGAGATGCTGCCACATCTAATCGAGGACACTGTCAGGGAATACCTGGCCGAAAAAGAGGGGCTGAAGGAATCGATTATAGAAACACCGGAATACGATGTGGATATCTGCCTCCTAAGATTCAAAGAACCAGAGATGGTGGTAGAAGTGAAATGGAAGGAAGAAATAAAGCAAAGCGATATAAAGAGAGCGGAAAAAGTACTTACACAAATTGAGGCCAATGAAAGATACTTGTTCGTTCCTGACAAAGAACAGGTTGAGTCGGATATCTTGGAAGTAATGGATGTAACCGACCTACAGGAAAAATAACAATCGCCATTATAATAATTATGATTATTTAAGTGAGATTATGAAGGAACAGGAGATTCTTGACTTCGCGAGGACGGAACCCAACTGGGAAGAGACATTGGACTGGATAATATCAGAGGAGGGTATAGATCCCTGGGATGTGGATCTCATAGAGTTTGCCAATGTATTCTCGGAGTTCGTGGAGAAATGGCAGAAGTTCAATTTCACGGTCCCGGCGAGAATCGTTATAGTCATGGCGATCCTTCTGAGAATTAAAGTGGAGCTACTCATGTGGGAAGAAAAGGAGGTGGAGAAGGACATGGACGAAGTTCAGATAGAGGAACTGGATATAGATGTTTCAGATATACCGCACCTAGAGGCTCCGAAGAAGAGGAAGCCCATTAGGAAGGCCACTGCAGATGAGCTTATAGAGGCCTTCAGGAAGGCATTCGATACTAAGGATAGAAGGGATAAACGGAAGAGTAGAAAGGAGAGAAGGGTCCGAGAGGCTATGCCTATAGATGGACAGACCGAGGATATAGAGGAGAGAATAGAAAAGCTTTACAATAGGATAGACAATATACTTGAAAATATGAAGGAGGGAAGAACAACGTTTTCTGATCTCTTGCCACAATGGAGTCGAGAAGAAGTTATCAGGAATTTTTCGCCTCTGTTGAGCCTAAACCAGGAAGGACGTGTTATAGCCGAACAGGAGGAGTACTTCGACGAGATACTCATAAAGATAGGTGAAACAGATGAGTGATGAAACAGAGGCAATAATAGAAGCGGCGCTCTTCATATCTTCTGGACCTCTTTCCATCAGAGAGCTGAAGAAAATTTCTGGGTCAGATGAGAGTGATATCAAGGATTCACTGGAGGGCATACGTAAAAAGTTATCCGACGAGAGCCACGGTATAGAGCTCTTCAAATCAGTGGAGGGCTATGAGCTCAGGGTGAAGCCTGGACATCTCGACGAAGTCTCCCATCTAACACCTTATTCGGATCTCTCCCGCGGTCAGCTAAAGGTTCTTGCCCTTGTTGCCTTCAAGGGTCCAATAAAACAATCTAATATAGCCAAGATTATAGGAAACAGAGCATACTCATACATAAAGGACCTCGAAAACAAAAAGCTCATAAGGACGGAAAAGCACAAGCGGACCAAAAAGCTAGAGATAACGGACGAATTCAAGAACTACTTCGGCATAGAGGAGAGGAAGGAGCTGGAGGAGAAGCTGGAAGAGACCCTTGGTGGCGAAGGATCGGATGAACTGCTTGGAGCGGAGTGAAGCATAGGTTTTATCATTTTGTGAACATATGATTAAATGGTAGAATGAAAAAAGAAGACTTTTTGGAAGGTAAAGAAGAAGGCAAAGATTACGAAAAGGTCACAAATATTTATGATAGATACGGGGAGGAATATGAGATATTCAGGGCCGATGAAGTGGTTTACATTTTCAAGGCTTCTACGGGTGAGCTTGACCGTAGAATAAAAAATGACTGACACAGGTAAACTTTCTCATCCGGTTCCTTATCTCAAACTTTTTAATCCTGACGCTGAAACAATGGATAGGGTTTACTATGGAGGAGATGAACTCTCTTGACGTTTACTACGCCGTGGAGGAATTGAAGAGCCTTCAGGGCGGTAAGATACAGAAGATATATCAAAGGGACAGAAGGTTGCGTATTCAGGTATATGCCCAGGGAGATAGCTACGATCTTATACTTGAACCAGGCAAAATTTACGTTTCCAGATACGATCGAAAGGGTCCAAAGAGACCTCCTAATTTCTGTATGTTTCTGAGAAAGCATCTCCGAAACGAGATTATACGGGAGGTCAAACAGCACAAATTTGACAGAATTGTGGAGATACATACAGAGGATTCTGTTCTGGTATCCGAGCTCTTTGGTAAGGGTAACTTCGTGCTTGTCGACCGAGACGGAAAGATAATACAGCCCCTTGAAGTTCAGAAGTGGAGCGAGAGAAAGATAGCAAAGGGCGAAAAGTACAAATATCCACCGCCTGGAAAAGATCCGAGAAGACTTGGGAGCCGGGAGTTTGGAAGGTTCATCGATACGGACAGGGAGATTGTAAGGAAGATGGCCCGGGATTTGAACCTCGGCGGGAGATGGGCAGAGGAGGCCTGTCACAGGGCCGATGTGGAAAAGTCAAAGATAGGCGAGGAACTGAACGATGCAGAGGTGACAAAGTTAAGGAGGAGCGTTACCTCGCTTTTCAAAAAATCCCTGGATCCAGGTATATATCTTCAAAACAGCGAGAAGATAGCCGCGGTTCCCTTTCCCCTCAAGAAGTTCGGAGATATGTCCTTCAAAGGGTATGATACCTTCAACAGGGCTCTGGACGACTACTTCTCTGAGATGGAAAAGGAGGAGGTCGAAGAGGAGGTAGAGGAGAAAAAGGAGGAAGAGCTCTCAAAGGTGCGCAGAATAAAGGAAGAACAGGAAGAGGCAGAAGAGAAGTGGAGTGAGAAACAGGGCGAATCCGAAGAGAGAGCCAATCTGATATATGAGAACTACAGTCTGGTCGATGATATTTTAAACGGTATACAGAAGGCCATGAACTCGGATATTCCATGGAAAGAGATCAAGGAACGTATCAATGAAGAAGATACTCCCCAGGCCAGAGCTGTAAAAGAGATACGAGAAGACGAAGGAACTGTTGTTGTGGAGGTCGAGGGTAAGGAGATAGAACTTGACTTCAGGGAGTCCGTTGAGGAGAATGCCGAGTCTTTCTATGAGACAAAGAAGAAGGCCGACGACAAACTGGAGAAGATCAAGGAAAAGAAAAAGGAGATAATACAGGAGGAGAAATCTCTAAAGGAAAAAGAAAAGGAGGAGTTTACTGAAGAAGAAAAGGAGAGGGCAAAACCACGAGAGAAGATAAAGGTCAGAGAGGAAGAAGGTTGGTATAAAAAGTACAGGTGGTTCAGAACTTCTGAGGACTTCTTGGTCGTTGCAGGTAAAAATGCCGATCAGAACGAGGAGCTTGTGAAAAAGAAGACGGAGAAAGATGACATCGTACTTCACGCCGAGGTAGAGGGATCGCCTTTTGCCGTGATAAAAACGGAAGACAGAGAAGTTACGCCCTTGGCCATAAGGGAGGCCTCCGAGTTCTGTGCTTCGTTTTCCAAGGCTTGGGCCAGAGGACTTGGAAACGTTGATGTATACTGGGTACGTCCCGAGCAGGTAAGTAAAGATGCTCCTTCCGGCGAGTACATAGGAAAGGGTTCCTTCATGATAAAAGGTGAAAAGAACTACCTCCGAAAGACTGAACTTAAGATATCTATAGGTGTTGAACTGGACAGACAAGACAACGAGATAAGGGTTCTGAATGGTTCGACCCAGTCCGTCAGAAAGAAAGCAGATTATTTTGTTTCTCTTAACCCCGGAAACACCGACAAAAGCGAACTGGCTAAACAGGTAGTTAGAAAGTTGGCGGAGAAGTCAGCACCCGAGGACAGGAGGTTTGTAAAAAGGATTGACGAAGAACAGATCAAACCTCTTATACCGCCCGGTGGTGGGATACTTGTTGGTTGATTCTATGTATGCTCATACGTTGATTACACTGATTTTGATTGTATCCGTTTTGGTGCTCTAT
>JAKOPB010000057.1 GCA_022257805.1 Nanobdellati archaeon | reverse complement strand
TCCGGAGATGAAAGCGCGTTTCCACACAAAACAGGGACCGACAGCAAAAAAATCAGAGCAGGTGTCCCGATAATAGTCGATGTGTTTCCCCTCGGAAGGTCAAGCAGGTACCATGGCGATATAACCAGGACGTTTGTCAAGAGAAAACCAAAAAAAGAAGTTAAGGAGATTCACGAAGCAGTTTTGGAGGCACAAAAAGCCGCACTGAACTGTCTGAAGCCCGGAATCCTCGCCGCAGAAGTTGACAAAGAGGTCCGAAGTGTTTTTAAGAGAAATGGATACACCCAGGAGAAGAACAAAGCAAACGGAGCAGAATTCAAGCACTCGACCGGACACGGGATCGGACTAGAGGTCCACGAAAAGCCGAGAATAGGCAAGGAAAGTAAGTACAGGCTCAGTGAAGGTAATGTTGTGGCCATAGAGCCCGGGCTGTATTACAAAGAACTGGGGGGAGTCAGGATAGAGGATGTGGCGGTTATAAGAGAAGACGGTGCCGAGGTACTTGGGAGGATGAACAGGTCAATGGAAGTCTAGGATATGTTTTCTATCTGAGAAACTCCTTCCTTGGTTACCAGTTCCTTTATCTTCCCTCTCAGGGAGTTTTTAGGCACTACACCAAAACGCTCGAGAAAGACATTCAGTTTCTTGGCTATCTTTCTTCCTTCCCTGTCAAAGTCTGTTAGAACCAGTGCCTCTTTATAGGACTTTGATACCATCAGCGCAACCTTGTAGAGGGGCCTCCCCTTCAAGTATATGACATCTTCGGCCCCGTGTTTCTCCAGGACTTCGACGTCCGACTTGCCTTCGACGATGATAGGAAGATTTACGTCCCTGAGTATTTCCTCTAGCTCGTCCATGTTATCAAAAGTAAAAACAGTGTTTAGCCCACCCATAACATCCTGATACATATTCTCCTTTCGGAATTTTCCTCAGGACTGATCTAGGTGGGCCAATCAGATATTTTTCAGGAAAGTATAAAAGGATTACTGAATAACAGGGAGCATGTCGAAATAGCTCTTGAGGCCGTCCCTGATTTTTCTCATATACTTGTTACAGTCTTCTATGAAAACCTGTTTTATATCGCCGTATATCATCTTTTCATAAAAGGTTCGGAAGGCATGCCACAGTATGGACTGTTGTAGCCAGGACTCCTGGGGATAGTGTGTTCTTACTCTGGCGGTCCCGTTTACCTCTATGTCTCCGACGTAGTCGTACTCCTCGTTCTTAGCCGGTTTCATCTCTATGAATATTTTTAATTTGACGAATACGTGGGAGTACTTGTCCTTGGGTTCATAGGCCCTTATCTCTGAAAATATCTTCTCGGTTTCGCCCTGTTTTTTGTGCTGATACTGTTTCTCGGTTATGTCGTCCTTGTCTACATTACATTCGTACCGGAGAATTCGAACTGCCTCGTTGAGGGCTTCCTGAGGATCTGGAATGCTTTCTGCATTTATGTTCACACTGATGTCCGCAAAATCATCTATCCTCAGGTACTTAGCCATCCTATCGTTATTGCTTATATGAGGTTTAAACTATAAAAAACTCACCCCACAGTATTCAACAAGATGCATAACTACAAAAGAGGTTACAACTTCGAGATAAGGGTCAGGGACGAATTCAGGGAGAAGGGTTACGTCGCCGAGAGGAAGGCAGCCTCTGCACCCTATGATCTAATTATAATGAAGGACGGGCGCATCGAATTCATAATAGACGCTAAAAAGACCGGGCAGAGAGACAAGGACCACATCTACGTCGATCGTGAGAGCATAGAGAGTGTAAAGAAAGAGGCGGAGAAGCTGGGGTCTGTGCCGCTTATAGTCTACGGCTTCTACAGAACACCTATATACGTTGAACTGGCCGGAGATCTTATCGAAAGAGAGGGTAAACACATAAGGCTTGAGGAGGGCGTGAAGCTGAGTAGTTTTCTTGATAATTACGCCACTGACTAGCCCTCTATCTGGCTACTGAACGGCTTTTGCCAGCTTCTTATCTTTCTCGTCTCTCTCTTGTCCTTCATCATTCCGTATACAAAAAATATCACAGACGCAACTGCACATGTGCCGAGAAATAAAAGGCCGAGGATGTTCTGGGTCATGAAGTAGACGTTGGAACCTGTTAGAAAAATAAGCAGGGAGAAGACCAGTATTTTTTCTATCATACCTTCACCTATCCAAAGTCCTCCTGTAGATTTTTCCTGATGTCCTCTATGTCATCGGATTTCGAGATGGCCATGGGGACCTTCTCGGCTTCTGCGACCCTTTTTGCAAGCTTGTCTACCTCACTCAGATTGCCGTGAAGAACCACGAGACCTGGCTTGAGGTTGGTTACCTTTATGGCAACCATCGGACTCCTTCCTGATCTGACCTTGGTGAATATCAGGGCCCTTTCGGTGGTAAGACCGTACAACCTCACAAGTTCCGTGGGAGAAAGTTCGACTATTGCCTTCAGCGAATCTATTATCGAGTAGCCGTATATCTCGTCTTTCTGCATGTCCTTGTTGGCTACCAGATCTGCGTTACAGCTCTTAACGAAGTCCTCGATCTTAACGCCTCTTGAAAACTCCTTTATGTCAAGGATCGTGTCGGAAACCATGTCGCCTGATCTGAAGTCAGAAAACTTCTTTATAACCTCTCCGCCTCTCTCCTCATCCACCTTTACCAGCCCGGTGACTATCTTCTCTATCATCTTTATACCAGGGCTTTCTCTCCTGCCCAGTTCATAGTCCGATATCACAGAAGGCATAACATCCATTTCGTCTGCAAGCCTTCTCTGGGGTATTTCAAATATGTTCCTCCACTTCTTGATAGTCTTCCCGGGATTGTCTGAAAGAACTATCTCGCCGGATATCCTTTTCTTGAGCCGGTCCTCCAGTATTTCCTTGCCCGGGTCCTCCGGTGGGCTTGGATCTTTCGATTCCATGTGTCTCTGTTTAGTTTTTTAAAGAAAGCTATTTAAAATTTCATTGACTTCGCTGGGATTCAAGATGATATATATCCTCTTGTTCCTCCTCCTCGGTGTTGTTATAGGGGTCTCTACTGGCTTGATACCCGGATTCCATCCTAATCTGATAGCAACGCTGGCAGTCGGATACGCCGTGTTTTCTCCTTTCCAGTCCTCTGTGATGCTGATATCTGCGGCCGTCACAAACACTTTCGTCAACTTTATACCGGCCGTCTACCTCGGTGCCCCATCGGCCTCTACCGCGCTCTCGGTACTGCCCGGCCACAAGATGCTTCTGGAAGGAAGGGGATATGAGGCCATAAGGCTAACGGTGGTGGGTGGACTGGTGTCCGTGGCCATTGTGGTTCTTTTGTTTCCTGTCTTTGTTCTGGGAATAGGTAGCATGTACGGTGTTCTGGAGAGTTATATGCCGTTCGTGCTTATTGCCATTGTGGCTTATATGGTGTACAAAGACAGAAGACTGGATTCGGTTCTCTTTTTCTTCCTCTCGGGTCTTCTGGGATACATCGTACTTCAGCATAATTTCATAGGAACAAGCCATGATCTCTTTCCGTTGCTTGCAGGGCTTTTCGGTGTCCCAATGCTTATACATTCCTTCAGAAGGGACCCGACCATACCCACGGAAGACAGGTCCATAAGACATATAGG
>JAKOPB010000113.1 GCA_022257805.1 Nanobdellati archaeon | reverse complement strand
TGAAGTCAGAAAGAAGATAGCAAAGCTGAAGTACGAGAAGCATCGGGAAGAGAAGGAAGAACTCGGAGAGAAGATGGAAGGTCTGGAAGAAAAGTTGGAGGAGGCCGAGGCCAAGCAGGAAGAGCTCGAGGATGAGCTGGAGAAGAAAGAGGACGAACTTAAAAAGATCAGGAAAAGGATGCGAGAGGAGAAGAAGGATAAGGAGCTTGTGAGGAATATAGAATCAATAAGAAGTGAGATAGAGAGCAAGAAAGATAAAATAGAGGACAAGAGAAGCGAGATAGAGAGGCTGGAGAGCTCCATCGAAAAGTTCAAGGAAATGGAGGAAAGGCAGCAGAGGATCTCCGGTAAAGGTCCTGCAAAGGAGATTCTGCGTCTGGAAAAAGATGGTGTCCATGGTGTAATACAGTCTTTGGGTAACGTGGAGGAGAAATATCAGAAGGCTCTGGAGGTGGCTGCCGGAGGTAATATGAGTTCCCTCGTGGTCGAAGATGCCAATGTTGCCCAGGAATGTATAGAGTATCTCAAGAAAAATACCGTGGGAAGGGCGACCTTTCTGCCGCTCAAAAAACTCAGGCCGTGGGACAAGAGCAGGAAGTCCCGAAAGATAAGGGACGACCCGGGGATAATAGATTTTGCGATAAATCTTATAGACTACGACCCCGACTACGAACTTGCCTTTCAGTACGTGTTCAAGGATACGCTTGTTGCGGAAAATCTGGATGTTGCAAAGAAATACGCCGGCGATGCCAGGGTTGTTACTCTGGACGGTGAGATAGTATACAAATCGGGTGCTATGAAAGGAGGTCACTATGAGTCCAGCAGCAGTTTTGGCTCCTTCAAAAGCAACAAGAGCTCCGAGATAGAGGATCTTAAAGAGGAAAAGGAGATTCTAGAGGGTGAGATCGAGGAAATCAGGGAGGAGATTGCGGATTGCTCCCGTCGGTTGGATGATCTTCGAGATGAAGAGGAGACCGAGGAGGACGAATTGACAGACCTTGAGAAAAAAGAGGAAGAGATAGAAGAGGAACTCGACGAGCTGAAGAGTGAAAGAAAGGAATACTACGAGGAAAAAGTGAAGAAAAAGGAAAAGGTGAACCAGTTAAAGATAAAGAAGGCGAAGGTAGACACGAAGTTCGACAATGCCGAGATGGAACTTGAAAAGTACGAGGATCTGGAGGACGTTGAGATCAAGGATGAATCCGTTAAGGTACTGAAGGAGGAAAAGAAGGATCTTACAAGGGATCTTGAGAACATAGGCCCTGTGAACTTCAAGGCTAAAGAGGAGTACAGGTCTGCGAAGCAAGTCTACGAGGATCTGAAGGAAAGGATAGATAAAATACAGGAGGAGAAGGAGGCTATAGAGGATACCATAAAGTCGATAGAGCAGAGACGGAGGGATACGTTTACGGAAGCTTTTGAAGAGATAAACGAACATTTCCAGAACCTTTTCAACGAGCTACAGGGTCATGAAGCAAGGATAAAACTGGAGGACGAGGATGACATAAAATCTGGTTTGCTCATAGAGGCCGAGACTTCGGGTGGTAACAAGCTCTCCCTTGACTCTATGTCGGGTGGGGAGAAGTCCCTTACGGCTATAGCCTTCTTGTTTGCGGTCCAGTTATACGATCCTGCACCCTTCTACATCCTGGATGAGATAGATGCGGCCCTGGACCAGAAGAACTCCAAGAAGGTTGCAGGGATGATAGACAAACACTCCGGTGACGCGCAGTTCATAGTTATAACCCACAACGACCAGACTCTTCAGAAGGCTGACTACGTCTAC
>JAKOPB010000067.1 GCA_022257805.1 Nanobdellati archaeon | reverse complement strand
TCAGAAAGCTAAATAATGCAATCTTTTTCATAATTTGTCACCTCCGTGTCCTTATATTAACACCTATATCCAATAAAGATTGCCTGAAACGGCATGCAACAAGGCGAAACAAAGAAAGAATTATTCTTTTTCCTCTACAAGCTTCACTTTATTTGAGGTTCCATAGGGCATCTTATCCACGATACCTCTTTCCTCCATCCTTTTCAGTGTCCTGCTTAATTTTGACTTGGTGAAACCGGTTGCGTTCTGTAGTTCCTTCTGCCACATCGTGTAATCATCCTTTTCCATAAGGGCATCCACTACCTCCCTTTCCTTTTCAACCAGGTGTTGGAACCTTTTATCAAACTTCTTTTGCTTTCCTCTTCTCCTTTGATAGAAGAAGGCTGCAACAAGCAGGACGATGATTACAAGGGAAACCAGGGAAAAAGGGAACCATATGTTGCTTGGTTCTTCGTAGGCTACAAAGAACGGGACCTGCTCATCCTCTTCAAGATCCTCCAGCTCCCATATTACGGATATTCTCCTTCCTTCCGTTTCTATTGATCTGGGTCTTGGATTTATGAAGCTTCCTTCCATGCCTTCGCCTTTGAGCAGGGCTCTCTCTGGAAGTTTAAGTTCCACAGATACAGACACCGTTTCCTGTCCTGTTCGTAGAGATGTTATAAAGTACGAGTTTTCGCCCCTTTCAAGAACTTGTGATGTCATATACTCAACTTCTATTTCCTTTTCCGTTCCATCAACGTCAGGACGTACTAATTTGAATCCCTCGGTTCTCTCCAGTTGGAAGCCTACGTCCTCGCCGTCTGACAGGACTTCGAAGTTGTACACATCTTCTTCTACCCATAGTTTCGGTTCACTCACATTTGTCCTGATGGTATGTGATACAAGAACGTCTTCTTCTACATCGTACACGATATTTTGTGTGGTTGCCAGAGCAGTAGGTAGGACTAGTAAAAATGCGAACAATAGACACAGGGACAGTTTTATCATACTTTAACGTTTATCAGCGAAGTTTATATTTTTGGAAATGGTGGGCCGGCCGTGATTTGAACACGGGTTGCCAGCGCCCCGGGCTGGAATGATAGACCATTATAGCGAACCAGGACTTGGTTTTGATGAACCTTTTGTCCTTGAAAAGGTTCGTAGCTACACTACCGGCCCCCTGAAGGGTCAAAACAGGGAAAGGTATTTATCTTTTTCCCATAAAGTAACTTGTAATGCCGTTTAAATATATGATGGATATTTTGCGTGGTAGAGAAACGCGCCTCGACAGGATCGAGCGGAGGCTGGGTAGGATAGAGAGTGTTCTTTCGGGATGCTCCGTGCCCCGGCAAACAAGAACTGTCCAGAAAAGGGAGAAAAGGGAAGCTCCCGAAGTTGGAAAGATCAAGGTCAGGAGGCCTGCCCGCAAGACTGGTTCCGGTGACAGGAGAATTCAGAGAGCCAGAACTGTACACGGCCCTGATGGATGGCATTTCAAGGAAAGTGATCAGAAAGAAATAGATCTCCGTTTCAAGGAGTTTACGAATAACTGGTTGATAGAGTTTGACTGTCCACACTGTGGAAAGTCTTCTTCGAGAGGCGTAAACCATCACTGGACCGAGTTCGAGGACGACCACACCAACTACCAGGTTCAGCTGAAATGTAGAAAATGTGGTTGGGAAAGCGATATCATAAACATCAGAGGATACAAGTAGTTTTTGCTTTCGTGCCTCAATCCCCCATTCTAAAGAAGTTTTATAAGGGACATCCCATAATTATGTAATATGAACGGAGCTATCGGAGACACAACGGCCGTTCTGGAAAGTCTCTGGCAATCTTTCACGGGAAGCTTAGGAAACTTCATTGGTTTCCTCATAATACTCGTGATAGGTTGGATCATTGGAAGAGTAGTTGGAAAGGTGATAAGGGAGATCCTTGTTAGAGCTGATGTAGACGAGTACATCAAAGAAGAGGGACACATGAACTTCACAGCAAGTTCTCTCTTTGACACAATAGCAAGATGGGTAATCTACATAGTGTTCATCTCAGAAGCTGTTGCAGTACTACAGGTTCAGATGATCAGCAACTTCCTGTTCAACTACGTCTTACCGGGAATTGGAGGTATAGTAGGAGCAGGAATCGTCCTTCTATTGGCTTACATGGTAGGGATCTACTTCAAGGAAGGACTTGTTCAGGACGAAGACGAAGGAACTTCCTACGCTGACCTCTCAGGAAAAGTAGTGTTCTACCTCTCAATGTTCTTCGGTACAGCGCTTGCGCTGGACATATTCTTCAGGTTAGCCCTTGATCAGCCGGCGATGTTGTTACAAGGAGTGATTCTCATACTCGCTGGTGCGCTTGGTCTAGGAATAGCAATAGCAATGGGCCTCGGTCTGAAGGGAGTTGTCCATGACATGGCAAGCGACTATGCCAAGGAGTTCAAAAAGAAGAGAGGATGAGGTTGCCAGAACACCCCTTTATTTTTTCTTTTTCTTATCGTTATGTGAGATTTAAAAATATGCGCTGCAATTAGTCTTATGTCTCAGTGGTAGGATGGCGATGAAAAAAAATTACGATCCCGGAACCATTGAAAAAAAGTGGCAGAGGAAGTGGAAGAAGTGGGGTATCTTCAAGTTTGAACCCGGTGGCGATGATGAGAACTTCTCGATAGATACACCGCCACCTACAGCTTCCGGATCCCTCCACCTAGGGCATGCCAACAACTACACGGAGTTCGAGATAATAGCACGGGCTATGCGTATTCTCGGGTACAACGTATTTTTTCCTGTGGGCTACGATGACAACGGCCTGCCGACGGAGAAGTACGTGGAGGAGGAGAAGGGGATAACCGTTGAGGACGTAGGGAAGGAAGAGTTTATAGAGGAGTGCGAAAGGGCTGCGATCGAGCTTGAGTCCGGGATGACAGAGCTGTTCAAGAGACTTGGGATGTCGTGGGACTGGTCCACATTATACAGAACCATAGAGGACAGGGCCGTGAGGACCTCACAGAAATCATTTCTCGACCTCTACGATCAGGGCGATATTTACAGGGAGAAGGAGCCGATACTCTGGTGTCCGTATCATCAAACCAGCTTGGCACAGGCCACCGTCGAAGACAAGGACAGACATACAAAGCTC
>JAKOPB010000009.1 GCA_022257805.1 Nanobdellati archaeon | reverse complement strand
CGTCCTCCGGTGCAGACTATCTTCCCTGATCCGAAGAGAAGGAAAGCCGCCTCCGGCTCCTCTATACGGTACACAAGTCCCGGAAACTGCTCGGGTTCGTACTCTGCGTTTCTGAGTGTGAAGGCTATCTCGTTGAGACGTAGCTTCCCGTCGAGCTGTGCTGACGCCACTATGTTCTGGATCTTTATGTCCGTTACATCATCGACGTCGACGCCCGCTTCCTGTACACCTTCCAGTACCTTGTTTATAGCTTCCTTGGCACCCTCAGGTGAGTTTGCGCCTGTACAGACTATCTTCCCCGAGTTGAAAATCAAGGCGGCGGCGTTTGGGTCGTTCATCCTGTACACAAGTCCCGGAAACTGCTCGGGTTCGTACTCCGTGCCCGGAAGGTGTGCGACCACCTGATTCAGAGGAATCTTAGCGCTCAGCGTTGCAGACGCCACAACGTTCTCTATTTTAAGCTCATCAACCATGTAGAATTCACCCGGTTTTTAAACCAGTGGTTTACATATTGTCAAGTGGCATTTATAAATGTTTTATAAAGGGGTTAAATGCTTTTATACCAGAAAGAACAGAAATAAACTAGCTGTGGGTCCTATGGCCGAGGTAATCTCTATAGTTTCCGGGAAAGGTGGGACGGGAAAAACATTCACAGCTGCGAATCTCGCCCTTGCTCTACAGAACTTCGGAGAGCAGGTTGTATGTCTGGACACAGATCTGGACTCACCCAACCTGGCGTTGCAACTTGGCCACAAGCCAGAGGACCATACAATCGAAGATGTTCTAAAGGGGAACATAAATGAGCTCAAAGCAGTGAATGTACATGACTCGGGCCTTATGTTCGTACCTTCCTCCCTGCATCTAACGGATGACAGGGTTTCGGAAAAAAGGATCAAATCAATGGTAGACAGGTTTTCGGAATTCGCGGACAGAACGGTTATAGATGCACCGCCTGGGTTCAACGAAGGATTCTACAGTAGCATGGGAATCTCAGACAGGATGCTGGTCGTTACAAACCCCGAGTACCAGGCCATACAAGATGTAAGAAAGATAGCCGAGGAAGCCGAGAAGCACGGCGTAGATATAGAGGGCGTGGTCCTGAACAAGGTTGAAGGTATGCTGGAAGAAGCAAGTAAAGAGGAAATTGAAAAAACTACAGGACTGGAGGTTATACAGACCATACCACACCACAGGGAAGTAAGCAAAAGCGTCCACAGAATGGAACCCGTAGTATCGGATCCACACTCTAAGATCGGACACAGCTTCAGAGAGCTGGCTGCAAACATTACAGACAGAGATTTCAGAGCCCCGTGGTATTCTGGTATTGTAAGGGGCATAAGAAAAATGACGAGAAGGTAGGATGGAACTCAACAACGACCAAATAGACGGGGAGCTTGTCTTTAGCTATCCCCAGGAAGAGAAGCCCGACTGGGGCTATGCAAGAAACAGGTCCTTCGTTCTAAAAAGACCGGACACGTGCTGGAGTTCATCCTTGTTTTCGGTCACAAAGGACGGGTTTATTCTACCAAACAGGGATCACCCTCAACAAGGCCTTCTTTTCAGAGTCGGTGGCGAATACACGAAGTTTCTGGATGCACCGATGTTCAAACTTCTCAGTGAGGGCGAAGAGGTAAATATGGAACCCGCAGAGGTAAAACTGACACCTTGGAAAGCTACTTATATTTACAGGAGCGAAAGCACAACCCTGGAAGTAACCTACTATCTTTCTCCCTCCGGCTTCGATAACAAGGCCGGTGGTTGGATAAAGTTCAATATTGACTCCAGTCTCGAGGACCTCGAGTTGATAGTGTCCCCTCTTGTTGACATAAGAAAGGTAGGCGAGGAAAGCCCTGATATCTCAGATTACGACATAAGTACGGATCAGGGTGTATTGTGTGTATCAAAAAAAGGGAAGGAGTTAATGATCGGCGGTTCTGAAAGTATGATGGACCACAGAGAACAGATACAGTGGGGATACAAACTTGGAGATGGATACCGTGAGGTCGCGGATGGCGAAGTCCGTTTCAAGGAAGAAAAAAGAGACCCTGTGAAAATGGGTGCCCTAACATTTGAGCTATCAAAAAGAGACGAGGTGAAAATAGGAATAGCCTGCGGCAAAGACCTGGACAGAAGCGATGTAGAGTTCTTCGGAGGTTCCGATGTCAGGAAGGACGAGGAAAACGCCAGAGAGATTCTAGAAAGGTTCGACTTCTCGGAGAACGATATGGAAGCAAGGTTCGAGAAGGCCAGACTGGTTGCGTTTCCCAAGTTCGCGGTCAGAGAAGGAGGCATTGATATCCCCGGGGCAGGTGAGTGGTGGTTCAAAGACGTATGGTTCCGGGATCTCTTCGAATCACTATACCACGAAATGGATTTCTACAGAGAACTGAAAGGCGACGAATGGATAAAAAAGGTTCTGACCTGGGCAAGGATATATCTGAAGGACGGGATAATGGCTGTAAAGGCCGATGATAATGATCCTGCTTACAACTCGATAGATGCCGCGCTACTCTACCTTCTGTGCGCAGCAAAGTACTACGAAAAAACCGGTGACGAGAACTTCAGGGAAAATATGAAAAAGACCTTTGATTCGGTGGTGGAAAGTCTGGGTGAAGACGACGGACTTGTGAGATGTGGACCCGAATATTCATGGATGGACTCCGTTGTAGACGGCAGGGCGACACGGATACCCGACTCCTGGGACGTTGAAGACGAGGCTGAGTACCTGCTACCGGAGGTAAACGCTATGTGGATAAGGGTTCTGGAGGAATACAATAAAATATACGGAGCCGATGAAAATGTGAAGAAAGCCTGGAACTCCTTCAAGGAAACTTTCTGGGACGATAAAAAGGGATTTGTCTACCATATTGTATACAGAGACGGAGATGAAGAGAAGAAGGATTCCACAGAGAGTTCGGCTGCGGTTGTTTCGCTGGCCCTTCTCAAGGACTACTTCTTTGGTTACGAGCTGCTCGATGCATGGAAGACTGTAAAAGAAAGGTTGCTCGTCTACAGAAAGCCGGTGTACTTCGACGAAAACCACATACCCTTTGGCATACTTACCAGGAACAGCAAGAAAAGGGTTTATATGGGAGATGCGGAATACCACGAAGCCGTGATGTGGCCCCGTGACAGTACCTATCTCTTCGAAATACTGGAAAAGATAGGAAGAACCGGAATCAAAAAAGAGATAACTAAAAACATGCTCGACCACCAGATGAGTGAAGGTGCGATATTCTACAATCACGAACTCTTTTCACTTCCCGAGGGAAAGAATCCCTGTGAAACATCCCTGTCCTCGAACCCGGTTCCCGTAAAGAATCCTATACAGCTGTGGTCGCACTTTCTTCCGGATTCGATAGAAACGAGGAAAAGGTGATCCGGATCAAGGCGCTTTTTCTGGTAACGGAACTTTATGAACCTGCAGGAGGTCTCCACAGATACACTACGAACCTCCTGTCGGCATGGGAAAAGGCCCTGGAAGAAAACAAGACAAAAATAGATCCTCTGGTACTTTCAGTCAAAAGTCCTGATCAGCCCAAGAAGGACCTCGAAGTGGCAGAAGAGTTCTCAGATTTCATGGAAGAAAACGATGTGAAGATATTCAAAGGCGAAAGAGGGAGTCATTTATGTTACTTTCTCGAAGGAGAAGTTCCGGACATAGAAAAACTCCACTGGGAACTGTGGAACCGATATGGAATAGACTCATCAAAGACTTCGAAGGGTCTCGAATGGTACAACGACACGCTTTCCTCCTTCTGGTACTGGGCTCCGAGGTTCGCGGAATATCTAAAAGAAGAAAAGGGGATGGAGTTTAAGTGCATAGATGCTCAGGACTGGCTTGCCTTTCCCGGTGGTTTCCTGGCTGGAGAAATGCTCAACACCCCGCTGGTATGCAGAATCCACTCCGGCGAGTACGGAAGGAGTATAGGAAACCCGGACGAAGGAGACGCACCAATACAGATAGAAACAGCCGCCCTGGCCTTTGCAGACTACGTCCAGGGTGTATCAGTCTCCGAAACAGCATTCCAGATAACCCATCTGATGCCGCTGAAGGAAAGGATGGACGAAGAGCTCAGGGAAAGGAGGGGAGAGGACTGGTACAGATATCAGAAACTTAGAAACGAAAAGATAAAATCGTTCCTCCTGTATGAGTCAGAGTCAAAGATGACGCTTCTCAAAGACGTTATAGGCGGCATGCCCAACGGTATAGACCTGGACGATTGGGAAAGTGTAGACAAAGAGGACATAGAAAGGGGGAAGAAAAGGCTGGAGGACTTTTTACCGGGCAAAGAAAAATTCATATTCTTCATAGGTAGAACTTCCTATAGAAAGGGTCTGGACTTTTTACTTAAGGCATTCTCCGAGCACAGAGAAAGTTACGATGAAACCGGCCTTGTAATAGCATCCTCAATGGATTCGGACACTTACAGGGAGTACAAAGGTAAGCTGGAGGAGCTGGGTATAGGCGATGATACACAGATACTCAACAAATGGCTGGAACCCGTCGAGAAGAAAAGGTTTATGTGTGCTTCGGACGTTATAGCTCTACCTTCCGTCTACGAGCCCTTTGGAATCGTGGCTCTGGAAGGACTCGCTGCCGACTACGCAGCGGAGAAAAACGGTATGACGGGACCTGTAACTGTCGTGGGAAACACAGGAGGCATGGCGGAGATAATAAAAAGCGGTATAAATGGCTTCGAAGTTCCTATCCAGAACTTTACCATAGATCACGACATGCTACACCGGGCCCTGCAAAAAGCCCTGGACAACAAAAGGAGGGAGAAAATATCAAAGAAGGGTGCGGAAAGGGTCCAGGACAAGCACTTCAGATGGGGTTACATACTTGAGAAAATACTGGAAGTTTACGGTAAGGCCGAGAAAAACTGGAAGGAGAAGCTCAAGCATCTTTAAATTTCTACAGTTCTTCCCTTACCCTCTGCTTGAAGTCCCTGAGTACTTCCATAAAGGATCTGAACGCATCGTAGTGATTGTCGAAGGAAGAGAAATACGAATGGACGTCTCCGTCACCCATACCCTTGTTACACAGGTAGTATAGGTGATCGCTCGTGAGTAGTTTTCTCCATACCTCCACAAGATGTTCGTTTCCGGTTTCTTTGACGTGCTCCTCCAGCATCTTCAACTCTTCGAAGAGATACTGCTGCATCCAGTTGCCGAGCCAGGCGCTTTCGTCTCTCTCCATGTCTGCCCAGGAAACAGAGTCGTACTCAAACACATCTATGCTGCCTTTGGGTTCGTATTTATTAACTACTTCCGACGGTGTTCTGAAGTCAAGCCCGTTCTGTGCCAGCACCTCACCCGGAAGACTCCGTAGGAATGAAAAGATCCCCGAGTCGGCCCAGTGATGTTCTCCGAAGGTCTCATAGTCCATGGACAGGTTTATTATGTCGCCATCGGAAACGGACAGCCATTCTGCAAACTTATCCGCAGTAAGCGGCCATTTGTCCCACCACCTCGCAGAGAAGCGGAACGCCACGTCGTCCGAAAGTCCGTAGTTCTTAGTTATAACGGGTATAGAGGCAACATCTTCGGGCGGTCTGTAGATATAATTCGGAGAACGCCATCCGAGGATTCTATCAGCACCCTCTGTTATTATCCCTTCAAAACCCATGTCCTCAACCGACTGTGCTATCTTGTTATTGTACAGAGCTTCCGTATTTGAAAATACCCTGGACTCGACACCAAACTCATCCTGAACCAGGTTTCTGTGCATATCCACCTGCCTCTCAAACTCATTGTGGTCCTCGAAGAGCGATGCAAGGGAATGATGATATGTCTCTCCGAGTATCTCCACGTTTCCCGTGTTCACAAGCTCCTTGAAGGAATCAAGGACACCTGGATCAAACTCCCTGCACTGCTCGATAAAGGTTCCTGTCAATGAGAAAGCGACCTTGAAATCATCATTTCTGTCGTCAAAATCCTCCATTGCATCCTTTATAACATCGTTCGCAGGATAGTAACATTTCTTAGCCACTCGGTGGAAAATCTCCTTATCAGTTCCATTTTTATCGAAGTAATGGTCGTGAAGCTCACCGTGGTCCTTTCCGGAACTGTCCAAAAAAGCGTGGCTTCTGAGCCTCCAAGGCTGGTGCACCTTAAAGTAAAGACATACTGAAGTCATAAATTCCCCCAACTTTAACCCCGTAGATTCCTTAACAAAATCTACGTTGGTTTTATTTTGATTCGTTCATTTAAATAAGTTTTATGGTTTAATAAATGATTCTTGTTAAGTTTAAGCCAAAATAAGGACAAATGGTAAACTTTTTAAACGGAGACCTCGTATGTTAGTCTAACGGATTGAGCTCCGAGCAGGGGTTCAGGGAAAGTTGGGGACGTTATATATGAATGTGGACTCAATACTCATGCTGACACAGAGGTACAACGAAGGTGAAAAGGTCAGCGAATACTGTCAGAGACTGGCCTCATGTCTGGAGGAACATGATATAGAAACACATCTGATCTGCTTCGGAAACGAAGACAGGGACGAGAAAGTAGGGAGTCTGAACCTGCACGAGTTCTCGTTCAAGATGCACGGAGACAACTACTTTTCCTGGTCCATGCTTCTGCAGTCAAGGTTCATGGAAAAGATAGACCATATAGTTGAAGAGGAGGACGTACAGGTCATACATGCCAACAACTGGCCAACCCTTCCAGCAAGCCTGACAGCAAGTAAGCTGCATGAAATACCCTTCGTAGTGACATATCACTCCGTAGAAGAGGAGAGGGGAATGAACAACCCACATTCGCACCAGATCTCGGATCTGGAATGGGAAGGTATTGATGAGGCATCCTTCATCGTTGTTCACAAGGAAAAAACAAGGGATGCCATGGAAGTATACGATCTCCCTGAAAACAAGGTCAAGCTTTTCGCCGACGAAAACTGGGAAAAGAGCGTACTTGAGCTTTACAGGAGGGCAGTGGAGGTAAATACAAATCTAGAAAATATGGAAAAAGAGGCCGAGGATAATCATGGAAATTTTAATGCTTACGTGGGAATACCCTCCGAATAAGGTAGGAGGGGTTGCAGCCCACGTCGAAGATCTATCGAAGACCCTGAACAGAATGGGACACGATATAACGGTAATAACCTTCGGTCAGGAGGAAGAGTCCGAGGTCAGAGACGGTATAGAGGTTCATAGGATAAATGCAAAGGAAGGTCCCGATATAACAAGCTGGGTCCTGATGTCAAACCACAGGATGCAGAAGAAAGGCGTGGAACTTCTCAAGGAAAGGGACTTCGACATAATACACGCACATGACTGGTCGGCTGTTCCTGCTGCAGCTTCCCTGAAAGAGGTGACAGATGCTCCTATGATAACCACTCTTCACTCCCTGGAAAGGAGTCGTGTAGGCTCGATACACTCGGATATGAGTAAGCTCATAAACGACCTGGAGTGGTACGGAGCATATGAGGCCGATGAAGTTATAACGGTTGGTGAGGACATAGAAAATGAAATACTCCACCACTTCTCCGTACCTGGAGAAAAACTGCACCATGTACCCAACGGTGTCTTTGCAGATAAGTTTAAGAAAGGAGATTCTATAAGAGATGAAATAGCTCTGGACTGGGAAAGGCCTGTCCTTTTTGTCGGACGTCTATGTCACCAGAAAGGAGTCAGACACCTGATAGAGGCCATGCCCAAGGTACTGGACAAGAAGCCAGAGGTAAAGTTTATAGTTGCCGGGGGAGGTGGAGGTGTTGAGCACTACAGGAACATGGCCGAGTCAGTAGGCGTAGGCGATAAAGCCCACTTCCCAGGCTTTGTACCCGACGACCAGCTTATAGATCTCTACAACTCCGTTGATGCAACAGTCATGCCCTCGATATACGAACCATTTGGTATTGTGGCCCTTGAATCCATGGCCGCAGGAACCCCTGTGGTAGGAAGCTATGTCGGAGGTATAAAACAAACCGTGGTCCATGAATGGACGGGATTGCACGTTGAGCCTGCAAACCCGGACTCGATAGCATGGGGAATAGAAAAGGCCATATCCGATCCCACATGGAATAAATGGTTGGGTAAGAACGGGAAGAAGAGGGCCGAGAAAAAGTTTACATGGGAAAGGGTGGCGGACATGACACTTGATGTGTATGAAAAAGCTCTCGGATAGAGAAAACAATTTAAAGCCGCGCTTACCATTATTTTCCTTATGTCCGAAAGATCTGTAGCATACTTCTGCATGGAGTACGGTCTCGATTCTGATTTCAAAATATATGCAGGTGGCCTCGGCATACTCTCAGGTGACACTCTGAAGGCAGCGAAGGAAAGGAACGACAACATCATAGGCATCGGAGTTCTATGGCAGGAGGGCTACACCGAACAGGTAATAGAAGATGGGAAGGCAGTGGACAGATCCATAAAGAACAAATACGATTTTCTGGAAGAAACCGGTATTGAATTCGACGTTGAGGTAAACGGAGAAGAGATAAGATGCATATCCTACAGGGTCACGGACTTCGACAACAAGCCTCTGTATCTAATAGACACAGATACAGAAGAAAACAACGAATGGGCCAGAAACCTAACGATGAGGCTTTACGGTGGAAGCTGGGAAGAACAGATCATACAGAAGATACTCTTTGCCAAAGCTGGACTTAAGCTGGTAGATGAGCTGGACTTTGAACCCGATATCTACCATATGAGTGAAACAGACTCGGTATTCGTGGGACTGGAACTGCTCCAGAAAGAACTGGATACGTGGGACCTAGACAGGGCGCTAAAAGAGGTTCAAGAGGTGGTAAGATTCACCACTCACACGCCCATATCCGCAGGAAATCCGAAGTACAACTACAGTCTTCTCCATAAGGTAGGTTACCCTGAAAAAATTCCCTATCAAACACTGGAAAAGATCGCCGACAAGCCCTTCAACACCACACTTGCCGGGTTGAGGCTATCGAAAAGGGCGAACGCAGTATCGAAAAGGCATCTGAAAACTGTCAAGGATATGTGGTCAAGATACATGAAAACGGAACCGATAGTCGGGGTAACAAACGGTATACATATCCCGACCTGGATGTCGGAAAAGATAAAAAGAGCTGAGGAAAGAGAGGATCTGTGGGAGGCGCACCAGGAACATAAAAAGGAGCTTTCTGACCACATGGAATCCGATATAGACATGGACAAACCTCTTTTGGGTTTCGCAAAAAGAATGCCTGAATACAAGAGACCTGATCTTATCTTCCACGACATGAACAAGTTCGAGGAGATTAAGAACGAGATAAATATAGTTTTCTCCGGCAAGGCTCATCCCGACTACAGGGAATCAAAGGAGAGAGTCGAGAAGATAGTCGGGTACTCCGAAAGGTTCGATTCGGTCCACTGGATAGAAAACTATTCCATGGAGGACGCAGAGAAGCTTGTGAAGGGATGTGATGTCTGGTTATCCTGTCCTGTACCGCCCAAGGAAGCCTGCAGTACGTCGGTGATGAAGGCGGCGGTAAATGGTGTCCTGAACCTGTCGACCCTGGATGGTTGGTGGTGGGAGGCATGCAACCACGGGGAAAACGGCTGGCAGTACGGTGATGGGAAGACCTTTGAAGAAAGAGGTGAGCAGGACAAGAAAGACGCACAGGAGCTTTACAGGGTTATAGAAGAAGAGCTCATCCCTGCCTACGGTGACAGGGATAGATGGTTGGACATGATGGATAGCTCCATAAAAACAGTAAAAGACAGCTACACAGCAAAGAAGATGCTTGCTGAATACTACCTCAAAGTATGGTCAAAATGAAAAGGAAACTGACCTTTGGCGGAAGGAAAATAAGTCCGGACGTGAGAATGCTAAGTGATATGAAAGAGGTAGTCCACGACAAGGAGTGGGTAAAGGGAACGGATGATGAGCCTCTCTACTTTATGTATCGAGATCTGTACAGAGAAGGAGACAGAAACAGGATAAGGAAAATGGGATTAAGATATGATATAACCGTAATACCTTCCCGTATG
>JAKOPB010000069.1 GCA_022257805.1 Nanobdellati archaeon | reverse complement strand
TTGTAGAACCAGCCCACAAACAAAACAAGGAAGAACATGCCCAGTGGTAGAAGTATGAGTGCGGCGAAGTCATCGAATATAGTCAACCAGCCCATATCAAGGGCTACAGGAACTCCGGCTAGGAATATAAGGAGGGATATACCTGTAGATGCTATCCTCCTGTCAACCTGGAAGTTGTCTATAAGCCACGATACGATGGTTTCGAGTATACTTATCGAGCTCGACACGGCTGCAATTAGAACGGCCAAGAAAAATAACAGTCCAAAGGCCTGTGCACCGAAGGGAAGTTCGGCTATAGCTCCTCCCAGACCGACGAAGAGCTCTCCTGGACCACCCTCTCCTGGAACTGCACCCATTGTGAAGATTATAGGAAATACAACAAAACCGACCAGAACGGCTATGAAGGTGTCGGCTCCGACTATCGAGGCTCCGTCCACGGCCAGGTTGTCGTCCTTGTTCATATACGAAGAATATGTTATCAAAGCTCCCATGCCAAGTGACAGAGTGAAAAAGGCCTGGCCTGCAGCTGCCGGTAGTATAGAGGCCCAGTTCTCTGCGATCACAGAAAAGTCCGGTGAAAGATACCAGGCATAGCCTTCAAAGGCCCCTGGAAGTGTAAAGGCGTAGGCACCGAGAAGGGCGAGGAGAGCCACTATCGACGGTACCATAAACTTTACCGCAAGTTCTATACCTTTTCTGACCCCGAAGTAGACGATGCCACCCACTAAAAGCATGAATGCACCGTGGAACAGAAGGGCTCCGTAGCCAGTTGATATAGAACCGAAGTAGGCTGCCGGTTCGGCAAAGTATGCCCCGGTTACGCTTGCGCCTGCATATCTGAATACCCACCCACCTACGACGCTGTAGAAGGCCATGATTACAAATCCTGCAAAAACGCCTATAGCACCGGCAAACTTCCACTTCCCGTATCCTATCTTTTCAAAGGCTCCTATCGGATTTCTCTTCGAGCCTCTGCCTATAACGAACTCGACGAGCATTGCAGGAAAACCTATCAGAAAAACAAAAAAGAGATAGACAAGCAGAAAGGCTGCACCGCCTTCCTGTCCTACCTGGAAGGGAAAACGCCAGACGTTTCCAAGGCCTACGGCACTTCCTACCGCGGCGAGAATAAATCCAAGGCGTGTGGCCCAGCTCTCCCTCTTGATCATAGACTACTTCGTTCTAGTCGGGTTAATATACTTTACGGTACCGGCTTTTTACATGTACGATTTCCAGGTATCGTAGATCTCGTCGTTGAGAAAGTTCAATATTTCGTCTAGATCTTCGTCAAGCATATAGAGACCATCCGGATCGACTTCCTCACCTATTTCATTCTTCAAGATCTCATAGACGGCCCACATCTTCGGAAGATTTTTCTTGTACTTAATAATTTTATTCATCACTTCGAATTCCTCTTCACCATCCATCTCAATCGCTTCCATCACTGCTTCATAGTTTTCCTCACTGTGTCCTTCTCTCTCTGCGGCTTCCACCCATTCTTCCGTCAGTTCTACGTACCTCTGTCCGATCTTCTCGGCGGTCTTTGAAAGCTCCTCTGTAAATTCTAGAGCCATCCTTAAACCTCCGGAATCTTCCTCCGAAGTACTGACTTCTACCTCACCAATAAGCTCCTCGACTATAGAACTATTGATCTGGACAGAATCTGACTTCCAAGAATTCTCGAGAAAGTTTATCAACTCTTCCTCATCTGTCATCAATCCCATGGGATCCGACAGCTTCCTTTTCCCTTCGAGGATCCTTTTCAGCGTAAGGTATACATCCATGTTGTCGTCCTTTTCATCTATGATATCACGGAGCTTCCTTGCAGCCTCGATCTTTTTTCTCCAGTTTCCCATATGACCAAACCCCACGGTCTGGATCTTTAGTCCATCCAGGTTCTGATGTATTCTTCATAATTTTTGTATTTGTCCAGACCGAGTTTATCGAATTTTACTTCACTTAGCTTTTCTTTGGCCACCTCTTTTTCGGCCCTTTTAGTTTTTTGCAACTTTTCTCTGTGGAAGCGTTTATCAAAGTCGTTTTTGACCCTTGCCGGGACGCTTGAAATGTTGATTATCTTGCTAAGTATTCTGTCGTCGGGGTGGTGGAACTTCTCTTCCTCGAGATCTATGTACCTCTTTTCGGCGTCACAGAAATCGTAGCGGGTGCCTATAAATTCTCCGAAGTTACCGAATGATTGGCCTACTGCTTTGGATGCATCATCCATCTTTTTTATATCGCCGTTTTCTTTCCTGTAATCTTTGACAGATTTCATCCCCTTCCTATATTCTTTGTTTGCCTGGAGCATATCTCTGATTGCTTTCTCCATCTCCCCGGAGTTCGTCTCATCCAACTTTTTTCTCAAAGAACTTTCTGTTGTGCCACTGCCCAGGTTATCGAGAAGAAATAGAGATTCGTTTGGAGAGTTCAAGAGTAAGTAAAGATCTTTTTCGGCGTAGCTTGTAATTTCCATTCCTCTATAGTTTCATGTCCAAAAATATTTAGTCTTAACGGTTTAAAGTAAAACCAGGTGGTTGCGGAAGTATTTCTGAGCAATCAGGTAGCATCTCGACGTATTTAAAATTTACAACCAATGATTTTTTTTGGTTATGTCAAACATCAGTTCGATCAGTTCGGGCGGTTCCATCAACAGAGCTTTGAAGAAGGTTGTGGAGAAGGAAATGAAGAGGAAAGATATCTACGAGGCCAGGGAGTATGTGGATTTTCTCAAGGACCGCTACGACGAAATCGATGATTCTATGCCCGAGGTTTTAACAGAGGAGGACAGTAATAAACTAAAGGCAAAGATCTACGCCGGTAAGCATTACAACATCGCCAAACTGGCATACAAGATGTATCTCAGAGAAGCGCTCTCAGCCTGTCAAACTGATCCTGCGGAGGCAGATTCTTTGAGCCTTGGGCAGTTCTGAACAAAGACATTCCTGACAACTAGGTTGTCTTGGACACTGGATTTTACCTTTCTAAAAGCACGACTCTCGACCTCTCCTGCTCGTCTTTGACGTTGTAGTTCGAGTTTTCT
>JAKOPB010000037.1 GCA_022257805.1 Nanobdellati archaeon | reverse complement strand
CTAAAGACCAGGTAAAAACTCTCTGAACTTCCTGTATATCCCCCATTTCTTTTTCTCTGGTTCTTTGCCCAAAAGTCGGCCGGCAAGATCCTCTATACTTCTGCTGGCCTTTGCGTGGGGATTGTATATCGACACAGGCACGCCCTTGGAGGTACTCTCTTCAACTAGATTGTCATGGGGCACCTCGGCCAAGACCTTCATATCAGTAAAGCTTTCAACCTCAGAAGAATCGATCTCATGTTTTTTGCCCTTTACCATGTTGAGAACTATTCCCATGGTTTCCTTGTCCAGCTCGTCGACAAGCGAATCGGTCCTCATTACGTCAATAAGTGATGTAAAGGACGGTTTGGAGACGTACAATACCTTATCAGCACTACGTATAGCTGCACTGGTCTCTCTGTCTATACCCGGACCACAGTCCAGAAGTATTACGTCTGCCTTGTCCTCAAACTCCTTGATGACCTCTTCCATATTGTAAACGTCCACATCTCTTATATCGTCGTAGTTCAGAGACCCCGGAACGATTTTAAGGCCCGTTTCGTGCTCATAAACACCCTCCTCTGGTTTATGATTTCCCTTCAGGACGGAGTTCAAGGTCGCCGGGTTTGAATAGAACCCGAAGTGTATTCCGAGATGGGAACTTGATACGTCGGTATCTATTACTATAACGTCCTCGTCAAAGACGTGGGACATCACGCTGCCTAGATTAGCAGTTATAACTGTCTTTCCAACACCACCCTTGCCTGATATTATAGCTATTTTCTCTGCGGTCATCTGTTAAGTTATTAGTTCCCACCATTAAATATTTTTCATGCCTACCAGGCGTCTATGGCACGCTCAGTTCAGGGTCTCTATCTGCGCAGGGTCTCTGATTTCCACCTGTGGATCACCTTGGTACTCCGTCACCAGCCCCTCGACCACTATTCTCCTGTCCTCATATATTTCCTTGCCTTCGGGAAACCTATCTCTGTAACTGTCCCAGACTATCGCTGTGAAGCAGTTGTTGGGATACTCGTCCTCAAAGTTCAGATATGTTATCCCGTCGCCATAATTTACTTCCTCGACCACTCCTTTAACCAAGGACACTTCTGATATATGGTCTTCGGTATCACACGCGTGAAGGACATCCTCCGAATCTTTCACGGTTTTACTCCACAAACAACCTCTGTTTTCCTCGATGGCCCGACGTTCTGTCTCAACCAGCTCTTCTATATACCTTTCATCGGGATCAAAGTAGTAGGTGTAGGCCAGACCCTCCTCAACCAGTTCTTTGCTAATATGGAGATCTCCCTTGAAGATGTACGCCAGAGTTCTGTCGTAGATATCTTCACCCATAACCTCCATTTCAATCTCGCTGCCGTTTATTTTATCCGTTAGCCACCACGTGGCCTCCTCCGAGCACTCTTCACCTATTTCTGTAGTATCTATACCCATCAGTCTCACTCTTTCGCCAGAACCGAGAACTACCGTATCTCCGTCTATCACTCTCGTGACGTTTGCTTCTCTTGTTTCGTGCTGATCGGAATCCGATATGTAAAATAACAAAAAACCCAGAAGGATTAGCGCAATGAGAACTCTCTTCTCCACGTTTAGCACCCTGATGTATCAGGCAAAGAACTTGAGAGCACTGACCACAGCTATGACTGAGGCACAGAGAATTATTACCTGATGCGGAGTCAGCTTGATCTTTTCGGGCGACTCGTCAAAATAACGGGTGAGTCCTGCAAAGCCCGAAGGCATCCTCTGCTGATCTTTCTTGGCCATATTACCACCTCATTCTTGTCCTCTAAACCTTATAAATCTTTGATCGTGTAAGAAAGTTTTTTATATCTTAAGAGAGCTATTTGAAAGCGTCGTATACAAGGGAGGGTAGCTCAGTCCGGGAGAGCGTGAGACTGAAGACCCACAAAACAAGACATTTAAAGACGGTGTCTTTGTTGAGTTTAAAACATAGGTTCAGACATCTCATTGTCGGGGGTTCAAATCCCTCCCCTCCCACCATTTCTAAAGAAGTTTTGCCCCGGGACCCACAAGAAACTGAAGGAGTCCCTTCTATTATAACTCCAATCCTTGCGGAAGACCTAGGAATCCAACTTGGTGATGGAAGTGTGCAGATCAACACCTATGAAGACTACAGAACGGATGACTTTATAGTTAGCTGCGCTGGCCATAAAAAAGAGGACAGGCCCTACATCAAAGAAGTCGTTTTGAATATAAAGAAGTATTTGTACGATGTGAACATAAAAACCAGGGTAAATGTCGGGGCAGGGACCTTTATGCTTGAGATTTTTTCGAAGAGATTGGTTAAGTTTTACGAAAAACTGGGGCTCCCAATAGGTAAAAAAGAAGAGTTATCTGTTCCTAGGGCTGTTTACAAGGACGACGATTTTTTGAAAGCTTTTCTAAGAGGACTGGCAGATACAGACGGTTCCTTGATGTTTAAAAGAAAGTATAAAGACAGGCACTACTATCCCGTATTGAAGATATCAAACTCCTGTAGGGAGTTTATACTAGAAATAAGTAAGATTCTTGACGATTTTGGGATATCTAACTACACACATCTAGGCGAAAGTTATCTTGACAGAAGAACAGATAAGACCTACACCAAACATAATCTGTACTTGAACGGCTCGAAGAGAGTTAAAAAGTGGATGGAGGAAATAAGTTTCAACAATCCCAAACACTTAACGAAGTACCTTGTATGGAAAAAATTCGAATTCTGTCCACCGAGAACTACTTTGGAAGAGAGGATTAAAATTCTAGAGGATAAGAAAGATCCAAAGAAATACTACTGAAAAAAAAGCTTTAGGTAGCCAGCACAAGATGCTCTTCAAAGAAAAGCTTATTAGTATTCGCATACCAGTGTTATATGGTATTATGGATGTTTTTTATGGTACCATGCAAGTTCCCATAATCGGCATTGGTGAAGTACCGATTGAAACCATACGAAGGCTCGAAGGTATGCTAAACACCGAGTTCAGTAAAATAAAGATATATGCAAAGGGCAATGTTGCGTTTCCCGAGGACACCTTCAACGACTTCAGAGATCAGTATGTTGCAGATAGGTTGATGGACGAATTCCACAAGGATGGAATACAGATTCTACTGACAGAAGAGGATATATACAGCAAAGGAAAAAACTACGTATTTGGCGAATCGGAGTATATGGGACCGGCACTGGTCAGCACCCACCGACTTGATCCACAGTTCTATGGCGAAGAAAAGGACGAAGGCCTTCTTTTCAGGAGACTCAAGAAGGAAGCACTGCATGAATTCGGGCACTGTTTTGGGATGGACCACTGCGAAAACCCCGAATGTGTGATGCAGTACTCCGGCTCTGTCAAGGCCGTTGACGAGAAAAGTTCTATGTTCTGTGATGAGTGTCAGGTAGAGATATCAACGAAAGGTTTACCGCTCAAATAACAAGGACTTCTTTCATAGGCCCAAGGAAAGGCTCCGATGTCATATACCAATCAACGGCATCTCCTTATTAAGCCGGCTCGTCTTATTTTAAATAAAGGGAAGGACAATGTTACGTGAGGCAGGTTTCGAGGACCTGTTGTGATTATTTTGAATGGGGGTACGTATGTACAAAGCTGAAATAAAGGAAGATAGAATAGTTGTAGAAGAAGATCCCGAAGAGGTCTTCCAGATCGGGGGTTACGGTAGGCTTGATTCCGGAAAGCTTGTACTCGAACCCATGGAGGCCATGAGCCTTTTGCATCGGCAAAAGATAGAAGTTCTGAAAAACGGGGAGCCATTGGACGAAGAAGAACTTTACCGGGAAGGATGTAAGATCTCCGAGGGCTTCCATGAGAAGCTTCTGGTTTACCAGGATCTCAGAAACAGGGGCTTCGTCGTGAGGCCAGGACATTCGTTTCCGTGTGATCTAAGGGTGTATGAGAGGGGAATATCCTTTGAAGACGATGAAAAGAAGCTCAAGCATGTGAAGTGGTTGCTCGATGTGGTCAGAACTGACACGGAGTTCTCGCTGAAGGAAAAGGCAAAGAAGCTGGACGAAGCAAATAACATAAGAAGCAGACTTGCGCTCGGCATAGTCGATGAAGAGGGCGATGCAACCTACTACGAGGTAGAGGAAGAGGGAAGACTGAACGAAGAATATCACGAGGACTTCGAAGATCTAGAGGAGGTAACAGGATTTCTGGAGGATAAGACGGTTCTTGTGTGGGAGGATGCGGATAAAATATACGAGCCGAGATACTTTGGAAAGAAGAGGGCCAACAGAGTTGAACTCAACCTCACTGAAGCTGTGTTTCTATCTGAAATAGGCAAGCTGAAGGTAGAAAAAAACGGGGAGGAGGTAGATACAGAAGAACTCAGGGAGATGGGCGAGGAAAAGGACGTGGAGTTTGAGGACAAGTTTAGAATATACAAGGACCTTCGGGAGAAAGGTTTCCTTGTGAAGTGTGGTTTCAAATTCGGTACACATTTTCGTGTCTACGACCGCGGCGTGGAGCTTAAGAAGGGACAGAAAAGCCCAGACGAACATACAAAATGGGTGGTCCATGCCGTGCCTGGGGGCTTCACCTGGACGTATCCCGAGCTATCGCGCTTTGTAAGACTAGCTTTAAATATCAGGAGCAAACCAACCTTAGGCACAGTAAACGAAACAAAAAAATATTATAGGATAAGGAGGATAAAACCATGAAGATCGATAACCTGAAGGCCAAGAACATTGTAGACAAAAGCTATTTCTCAGTTTCTCCAGAGGACAGTCTGAAGAAGGCACTGGGGAAGATAAGAGAGGAGGATGTGTTTGCTGTCCCTGTGATGAAGGACGGTAAACTGGAGGGAATGATAACCTGGAGAAAGATAATACAGAGATCCGCACCACCCAAAACCAAGGTCAAAAATCTACTGTCCCATCCACCAAAAATAGACTCCGAAACAGGTCTTGTGGACCTGGCCGAGACCATGCTGGAAACCGGCTCGAGGGCAGTCCCTGTTTATGAAAACGACGATTTTATAGGAATAATAACCCAGAGAGAGATCATAAGGGCTGTCTCAAAGGATGAAACGTTCCGGGAGAAAAAAATAAAGGACGTATCTATGGATCCGGTAACAATCAGAGACAACGAGACTATAGGGAAGGCCAAGGCAACCATGAGAGAAAATCGGATTGCCAGGTTACCTGTAGTGGAT
>JAKOPB010000073.1 GCA_022257805.1 Nanobdellati archaeon | reverse complement strand
ATACTCTTCCTCCAATCTGAGAAGGCTGCTCAGAGAAAAATAGGACAGTGATCAGTTCCTGTCTCAGCTTTCCAGCCCCTGGACAAAGGAATGTATATTTTCACCGAGTTTCTCGGGCACGTAGCCTCCTTCTAATACACAGAAAGTTGGTAGGTTCAGCTCCGCGAGCCTTTGCCCTAGTCTCCTGTAAGATTCAGTGGATAGATGTATTTTAGACCCTAGGGGGTCTTCTTTGTAGGTATCAAAGCCCGCAGAAACCGCCAATAGTTCGAACTCTTTGCCGAGGCTCAGAAGCTCGTCCAGAATTTCCATGTATTCTTCCTCTCCAACACGTCTCCTAAAGAGGTGGTTGTGACAGTTCTTCTTGGATTTGATACCGGTTCCAGGGTAACCTGTCCCATGCAATGAAACGTACTCCACCGTGTCTGATCCGAGGAAGATATCCTGGGTACCATTTCCGTGGTGGCGGTCGATATCGGCTATCAGTGTCCTCTTCCCAAGTTTCTCCACAGCCACGGCTATGTTGTTAAAGTAGCAGAATCCACCGATGCTATCCCTGGTTGCATGGTGTCCTGGAGGCCGCATCAAGGAGAAACCGTTTATCTCCGCGGCCTTCATGGCTCCACCGACGGAAAGACGTGCGTAGCCGTATATGTCCTCGTAGTCTGGGCAGTCCATACTATGGAAACCTCCTTCCTTGATCTTTTCAACAAGACCCTTATCATGTACCTCTAGAAGATCTTCCTCCCTGCACTTCTCTGGCTCCGCGAACTCATAACCCCTCTCCCTCAAAAACTCGGCAGCCTTTCCCACCCTCTCCGGGGACTCAGGGTGACCTCTTCTCTTGAATTCGAGGCATCTTTTTGAGTAAACTATTTTCATATCAAACCAGCTCCTTGTACATCCAGGCACCTTGAAGCCTGTAACCAAACTTTCTGTAATAGTTTCTTGCCCCCACACCAGAAATCACTGCAAGTTTTTCCATCCCCTCGTCCGCCGCGAGGTCCTCGGCCCTGTGTAAGAGCTTCCTACCGTAACCACGGTGCTGTAGTCCATTACCTTCCCCTTCCAGTGGAACCTCCTGGCCATATACATGAAGCTCCCTAACCAGGCCCGTATTTGAATCCAGCTTCTCCACGAAAGGCTTATCAGGAATCCTTAAACGTAGCAATGCCGCTATAACGTCCTCGTCCCTATCCTCAAAAGAAAGGAAGTGTTCCCTGCCGCCAGAAGCCTGATAACTCCTTTTCAAAAGCTCAAAGTCCAGTTCCTTCTTATCAACGTCGGATCTAGCAACCTCCCTGCATCTTATACATCTGCATTTCTCGCCTCGGTCCTCCATCTCTCTGCTAACTATCTGCCTCAAGTTTGACTTCCTGCAGCCTGCAACTATTGCCTGCACAGGGACATCCCTGTGAAGCCGCATAACCCTGACCCACGGAGGTATCTTCTTCCTCACATTTACCATAAGATCCAAGAGCTCCTCGTCGGTGTATGGCTTATACTCTCCTTTTCTGTACAGATCCTCCAGACCAGAGTTCTCGATAACCAGAGTCGGGTATATCTTCAGCGAATCGGGCATAAATCGCTCGTCGGAGAACAACTCTTCGAAGTACTTCATATCCTTATCCAGGTTGGAACCAGGAAGGCCGGGCATATAGTGATATGTAACCTTAAGGCCGCTGTCCTTAAGGAGTTTCGTAGCCTCAGCGACATCCTTTACGCTATGACCTCTTTCCACTCTTGCATAGATATCATCATCGGGAACCTGCACACCCAGTTCGACGCGTGTAGTGCCTAAATCCAGCATCCTACGGATCTCCTCCTCCTTGCAGTAGTCAGGCCTAGTCTCCATCGTAAGTCCCACACATCTATGCTCCGCTTTTTCATTTTTTAGTTTCGCTTCCTCCCAGCTTTCACTCATCTCTTGGTTCAGTGCGTCAAAGCATCCCTTAACAAAGTCCTCCTGGTATTGAAAATCTCGCGAGGGGAACGTCCCGCCCATAACGATAAGCTCTATCTTGTTCGCGTGGTGGCCTGTAAGCTTCAGCTGCTCCAACCGTTTTTTCGTCTGTTTGTATGCATCAAAATCGTTCTGCCTTGCCCGCATCACTGCAGGCTCATTGCCTACATATGACTGTGGTGCCTCTGGATCCCTGGGACAGTACGAACAAACGCCGTGAGGACACTCCTCGGGCGAGGACATAACTGCAACTACGGATACACCTGACCTGCTTCTGGAAGGTCGTCTCCTGAGCCTTTCAAGGACCTTCTCCCTCTCTTCCTCTGATGCAAGCTCCAGGACCTCTTCATTGGACGGTATTTTACAGCCGTGTTCCGAAGCCACCTCCGTTTTTAGGTCATGGACTCCATCCCTCGGAATATCCTCCTCCAACAGTCTTTCCAGAACCTCTCTGGCCACCCTTCTCCTTTCTTCGGACCTTATCATGGACATAGTTGAGAAAACGTGCCCGAAAGTTAAAAACACAAGGGTCTTATTTATTTCAGGATAATCATGGAGCCCAGGATGTTCTACGACAAAGTAGCTGACTCCTGGTACAACATCAGGCACTGGAGCCTTTTCCAGGATGAGCTGGAAGAGCTGAACGACCGATGGGAAAGTGGGAAACTCCTCAACTTGGGCTGTGCACATGGATCCGACTTTCTCTCCTTCGACAGGGAAAAGTTCGATCTGCACGGACTGGACATATCAACCGAACTGCTGGAGAAAGCTCTGGATTATTCTTCCAAGTTCAACTTTCAGCCGAAGCTGGTCGCAGGCGATATGAGGAACCTCCCCCTAAAAACAAAAACCTTCGACTACGTTATATGCATCGCTTCCATTCACCATCTCCTGAATAGGGATGAGAGGATAAAGGCTCT
>JAKOPB010000018.1 GCA_022257805.1 Nanobdellati archaeon | reverse complement strand
CAGTGCAGAAGGAGACAGTAGGACAAATACGGCAATCAAAGAGAGGATAAACGCAGCTTTGTTCAAGTTACACACCAACATTAACTTCGTGTTTATAGTAAATAAAGATTAGGCGCTTCACTTCTTGAACTTCGCTGCCCTGTGTATCAAGTCGGTGTGCGTGAGGAAAAGACTCCTGCAACAGTATCTATCAAGACCGAGATCGTCCAGGACCTCGCCGGAATCCTCCCCATCTTCGGTCCTTTCCTTATATTCTTCCCAGAGATGTCCGACGGGTTTACCACAGCTTATACATCTTACAGGTATTATCATATTTTCACCTCTTCGACCTCTGTTTATGCTTTCTAGCACCTTTGCTGGACATTGAAGGCTTATGTTGTTCCGTAGTCCTTGCGTCTCTCACGAGAAGATATCTGTCGTACTCTTCAAACTTCTTCTCAAGTTCCTCGTCCCCGGAAAACTTCACTAGACCTCTTGCAATAGCCTGTCTTACCGCTTCCGCCTGACCTATCTTACCTCCTCCAGAAACCTCGACCTCTATATCCAGGTTTTCGGGAAGATCGCCGGCAAGTCTCAGCGGCTCTTTTATCATCAATTCAACCATCTCATCGCTAAAGCTCTCGAGAGGTCTGGAGTTTATTCTTAAGTTTCCTTCCCCCTCCTCCAGCCTGGCACTGGCCCTGGCTTCCTTTCTCTTTCCGGTAGCATTTACAGACATTATCTTCCACCTATCCTTTCTGATAACTCTTCAAGAGTTATATAATTTGTCTTTAAATCATCTTTGCCCTTTGAAAGTCTTTCCCCTTCCTCGTCATCCTGATTTCCTCTGACTACATCCAACCTACTCAGAGCATCCCTTCCCCTCTTCTTTTTCATCGGGAGCATACCTTTTATGGAATCCCTCAGTATTTTTTCGGGTCTGAGAGAAGAATACGGACCATGCTCAGGACCGCCTATATCTCTCTTCTGAAGATAGCTCTCAATAATACCATCAGGCCTACCCGATATGACGGCCTTTTCGCAGTTCAATATCTTTATTTCTTCGCCATCAAGCAGCTTGCTGGCTATCTCCGAAGACAACCTTCCCATAACCTGTCCTTCTGCATTGACTATCATATTAACCCTCCAATATTCTGACGTTTTCTCCCTTTGGATTTTCTTCGAGGAGTTCAAGTATATCCTTTGTCTCACCGTCTTCCTCTATCCTGTCCCTTGCATCCCTTGAAAATCCAAGGGCAGCAACGCTGACACTTTTTTCGAGGTTGCCGTAACCGGTAACCTTTCCTGGAACAAGTACGGTTTCACCGTCTTCAACATGCCTGTTTATCTTTGCCAGATTCACCGGTTTGTTCTTTCTTCTGGGACGCTTTAGCCTCCTGGCAACTTCTTTCCAAAGATCCACATCGTCCTTCCTGCCCTTCTCCTCAAGCCTACGTATGGTCTTTTTCAAAACGGGATTAGTCTTTTCCATATCGATAACACCATTTTTACTGGATGCGGGGGGCCGGATTCGAACCGACGAAGGCACTAAGCCACAGGATTTCTTATCATCGTGCCCGACCCATCTCCCGGGACTCAATACTTAAGTCGTAAAACTTAAGTCCTGCACCTTTAGTCGTATCTTTACCTTGACCGCTTGGTTACCCCCGCTAACCCAACTTACCTATAACCTTCTCTGCCTTACCATCAAGTATTTCAGCAGTCTTCTCTAAGATGTCCTCGGGGTTCAATGAAGATACTGATTCAATCTTAAATATAAACTTCTCCTCGTCGGAGGTAACCGTAATGCCATCGAAGTCCGTTTCTTGCACACATTCTTTGCACAAAGTGCACCTCTTTTCGTCCACTATCTTAAGTTTTCCGTCGTCTACCTCAAACACATTCCTCGGGCAAACTTCGACGCACTCCTCCTTCTCATCATCCGTAAGCTCTTCCTGGTCCACATCTATTATAGGATAGTACTGGTACGAGGATATTGCCGCCTGATGTTTTGAATGGTCCTCTCCTATAGATACAATTGCTGTTGCTTCCAGCTCGATTTCCTGGTTTTCGTCCAGTTCGGTTATAGGTATACCGTCGTAAAGAATCTCGACATCATCGGATTCTGAAACTATATCACCGGAGTAAACCTTCCCGGGACCCTCCTTTTGAAGAGTAAACTTTGCCTCGCAGTTCACGCAACCCTCTTCACAGTCACATTCCTCTCTGGCATCGAACTTTTTCGGATCAAATACAAGGGGTATCTGTCCAAGTCTCTGGGCTACGATCTCATCAAAGAGAGCCGAACTGTTTTCAATTATTCCCACGTCCTCTATTGCAAGGACTGGAATTTGGTTCATAGAAATTCTTCTGATAGCATTCATCATGGCCGGACTCGAGTCCTTTACCACAAACCTCAGCTTCCCGTCTTCCTCATCGATCTTTTCAAGTTCCATAATCAAACCCTCTTACCTCTTTTACCACCGGGTCTCCTCGTGGAGTCATGGGGTATCGGAGTGATATCCTCTATCTTACCTATACGTAGCCCTGTCCTTGCTATAGCCCGTATAGCTGGCTGTGCACCTGAACCTGGACTCTTGGAACCATGTCCCCCGGGAGCCCTGACCCTTATATCAACCTTATCTATACCCTTGGCTCGGGCTTCGTTTGATGCCTTTTTAGCTGCTTGCATTGCGGCAAAAGACGTTCCTTTGTCCCTGTCCTTGTCTGTAACCATACCGCCGGAATACCTGCTCAGAGTTTCCGCTCCGGTAAGATCTGTTATATGTATAATTGTATTGTTCTCCGACGAATGTATATGTGCTATACCCTTTTTCTCTGACATCTTATTCACTCACCAAAGTACTTTTATCTACGGTTATTTCATCTTCAAGTTCTTTTGGCACGAAAAAGGAAGGTGACCTCATTACTCTGTCTCCTACGTGTACATGTCCATGGGTAACGAGCTGCCTTGCATGACGAACGCCCTTAACCCCGTCGATCTTCGACACGATAGTCTGGAGTCTTCTGTCCATGATATCTCTTAATTCTATCCTTAGTATCTGACCTATTTCATCATCTTCGCCCAGAAGCCCTATCCTCCTGCACTTATTGAGTAGGCTTTTCTTTTCCTCCTCTGTGGTACCTGCTGCAGCGTCCCTCGCCCTCCTACGTAGCTCTCTGAGAAAGCTCTCCATTTTCAGTATCTCGTCCTTTCTGTTCAGTCCGTAATCCTTCATGAGGTGCTCGTCCTTCTCTATTCTTTTTTCATCCCAGGAAATAAGGGGCTTCTCGTATTTCTTTCTCTGTTTCTTGGGATCACCCATATCTATTCACCCTCTCCGGATTTTTTCTTCTTTATCTTTTCGGTTGACACACCAACAGAAGAGTCCCCTCTGAAACTTGACTTGGTTTTCTGGCCTCGAACTGGAAGTCCTCTTCTGTGCCTTATGCCTCTGTATGTACCGAGCTTTTTAACTCTATCTATATCCTGTCTCTTCCGCATGTCAAGATCAGTGGAAACTAGCATCTTGCTTTCACCGGTTTCTGTGTCCTTTCTTCTGTTTAAAACGTACCCCGGAAGTTCACCATTTCCCAGTACCTCCTCTATTAGTTTCTCTTCCTCACTACCAAGCTCCCCGGCCGGTTTCTCAGGGTCTATCCCAGTTCTCTCCAGTATAGCCTTGCTCGAGGTGAAGCTCACACCCTTTATACGTCTAAGACCATCGACTATCTCCAGCTCTCCTGGAATGTCGGTACCGAATATCCTCAGTATGTTTTTTCTTCCTTCAGGCATTTTTTCACCTTTAAAACATCAAGTTCTGGTTGGCGCCGGGGGTGGGATTTTCCAACCCCTGGTTTTCTCAAACATTTTCCAGAGGGCTCTTTGAACCCACGCGGGCTTCCGCAGTACACAGGTCTTAAACGGCCCACCGGATCTCTCGAAAACCTGTCAGTTTTATCATCCTTTCGTCAACAGATCCGGTCTCAAGTCCGGCGCGTTGAACCTGGCTTCGCTACCCCGGCTTAAAAGCCTTCCGCGTCTTCCAAAAGCATATTAGGTATGCCTTCGTCCACGGAAAACCTGAGACGACAAGCGTGGCAAACTATCTTGTTTTCCTTTTTATTAAACTTTACGTCCCCCTTACATTTGGGACAAGCGAGGACGTCCATTATTTTTCCCACGTTTGCCGGGGGAGACATCACAACTCTTATGACTCCAAACCTTTTTAAATCTTTCCGCATTCCTGCTTATTTCCACGCCTTTGGATAGGTACCCCTTTCCATAATGACGTTGGCAAGCGAAGCCGCCTTTCCTTTATTGCTATCACATATACTATCGGTATCCATCATAGACTCCGCTACTGCAACAAGCTCTCCTTTACCCGACAGCAAGGAAACCATCTCACCCTCGTTTATATTTTCCTCCGCTGCAGAAACGCCTCCTACACCCAGATCGGCTCCGCTGCACAGCGCTTCCACGGCTGTATCTTTGACAACGATACATCTCGAAAGTTCAGCCACGGTCTCGACTGGTAGGATATCACCCATTATATCGTCGTTTTCCTCCTCCAGGTAAAAAACAAGATCGTCGGTAACGGTCTGTAACTTCAAGGCCCCTTCCTCCGTAAATGGCCCCACGGCCGTCCTTCTGAGCTCCTTCATATGTGCACCGCATCCGAGTTCCTCGCCGATGTCATGAACCAGCTTCCTTATATAGGTCCCTGCCTCACACCTTATCTTCAGAAGAACCTTTTTTCCGTGGTTTTCAAGGATATTCAACCCCTTTACCTCTCTCTTCCGCTCCTCTCTCTTAACTGCAGATTTCTTCGGTGGAATCTGAGTTATCTCTCCTCTGAATCCATCCAAAACATCTTCCAGTCTATCCTCATCCACTTCCTCGTGCAGAACCATGACGGCTACGTACTCCTTATCAAGACCACTCAGAAGAGGCATCACCTTTGTGGACTTTTCCAAAGCGACCACGAGAACACCTGTTACCTTCGGGTCGAGGGTCCCGGAATGCCCTGCCTTGTCCAGATCCAAAATGTCCTTCAGCCACCCGGTTACCTGGTGAGATGTAGGGCCCTTTGGCTTGTCAAGAACAACTATACCTCTCTTGATATGTTCATCGATGGACCTTGAACCAGGATATATACCGTACCTGGGATCGGAAATCACGGCCTCTCTGAAACAGAACTCACGCATCGTCACCTAGCACCCACCATCTTTCTGGAAACCTGTGAGAAACCAAGTGAAACGAGAATATACCAGCCAAGCCATCCAAGTGCATTTCCCCAGAAAGGCAGAGAAACCGGAAGTCTTGCAGCAACTCGTAGAAGCTCCAACTCCTCATCGTCTGCCCTGTACTCGTTCACCTTAAGCCTGTAGTCATTTATCCTTATAACATCGTTCTCACCGTATAGTTCTCCATCTATCAAAACCTGAAGAGGATCTTCGCCCTCTAATGCTACAGTCTTCTCAACACCACTGTACTCAAACGTATCCGCCTCGCCCAGTGGAACTGTAGCCGATGGATATAAACCAGGGAGAACAAACCAGAATAGAGGTATTATTACAATAAAGGTCACTATCATGGGCTTGAACTGCATCTTCATCTGATCCTTACTGTGTTCCATGACCTCCTGGGTGTATTTCATAGCCTCTTCTTCGTTGCCTTCCTTTCGGGCTTCCTTTGACTTCTCCTGGAGTTCATTCATCTTTTCTTTTATCTTCTTAAGTTCATCCTGATCCATGAAAATCTTGTAAAAAACCGAGATCACTAAGCTTGTGGCTACGGATATCAGAAACACGCCCACGGTTGCATTTTCAAAAACCATCTCATCACCAGGTTAATCTTTGTTTCTAACAATAAAAATCTATCCACTCATAAACTTCCGGAGTGCTGGATGCATGTCCTCCATGTGCTGCTGTGCGAGCTCCTCGTACATACGGTAGATTATCATCGTAGCAAGGAGTAGGCCTATGCCTCCACCCACTGCTCCAAAAAAGTCGGCAAATACTGAAAGTAAACCTATAAACAGTCCGGAAAGAACTGCAAGGTATGGTATATAACGGTCCAGGATCCTCTTAATTATCCTTTTATCTCTCCTGTAACCGGGCACCGACATACCCATATCATGGATCCTCTCTGCAACGGTCTTTGAATCCTGTCCCGACGTCTTCATCCAGAAAACCGAGAAGATTATCGTAAGGCCACAAACTGCAGCGGCGTAGGGGAACCATGCGATGGTAACTTCAGGAAGCGGAGCCCCTGTTATACGACTGACCACAATCTCTGTCAGCAGTCCATCTCTGGGTGTCGCGGCCTGGGGACTGTAAATCCAGTAAAGCAGACCTGATTCAGGTATACCTCCCTCACCGAACCTTCCCAGCAACGGCATCCCCCTGTCTGCAAGCATCTGTCCCAGTATATTAAGATTTGCCAGCATGGCATGGGTAAATATAATCGGGATAACACTTGTATAAAGCAGGTTCAAAGGGTATCTCTGTCCGAATCCCTTGACCTGACCGAAGGCAAGTGGAATTTCGACCTTCATAGAGTTAAGATAGATAACCAAGAAGAACGTCAGAACTGTGAACAGTATGGGTATAAGGGCCGCAGTAGTTTCTACGAAATTACCCGCAGCCAGTGTCTGGAAAACCTGAGGTACGTAACCGACTGCACCTTCAGCCATCGTCGGTAATGTACCTTCAGCCGTCAGTGGATTGAAAAGTCTCTGGACTATCTCAAGAGATACCCCTGAAGCAATGAACAGGGAAACTCCTGATCCAAATCCCCATTTCGATATGACCTCGTCCATCAGTACTATTAATATTCCACCTGCAGCTATCTGTGCTATAACGAAACCCGTCATACCGGCCTGGGCCGGTACGGCTCCGAAAGAAACAAAGGCTGTGGCCTGAACTAGACAGAAGAGTACTGCAAGAAGCTTCTGGGTTCCCATAAACATCTTCTTTCCCTCAGGAGTACTGGTATCCCACTGAAGTATGTCACTTCCTGTTAGAAGCTGGAGTATAATCGAGGCGTTAACAATGGGAACTATACCAAGGGTTATCAGAGAGCCAAACTCGGAAGCGACGATGGTCTGGAGAAATTCAAACCTCTCAAGTCCTACAGGAGAGACACCCCAGACCGTGATGTTTCCCATTATAAAGTATATTATTACTATAATCCCGGTCCATTTCAGCTTGTCGTTGAAGTTCAACCTCTTCTTAGGGCCTTCTATACCCGGAACAATTGTAAGGAGGTCACGATAGTTCAATTGCACTTCCCCCTGATTCCTCTAGTTTTTCTTTTGCTTTTTGGGAAAAATTTTCGGCTTCGACCTCAAGAGACTCTGTAACTTCTCCTGAACCCAGTAGCTTGTTGTAACCTGCTTCCTTTAGATTGACCTTGAATCCACCTTCAACCTCCTCTGCTGCCCCCATCTCAATAAACTCGTTTATCCTGGTTTCCAGTTCCTTTATGTTTATAGACTTCTTCTTACTTCGGACAGACTCCGGCCTCTTGAAGCCTTTACGTCTCCTATCCTCCTTCAGGTACTTGAACTTCCTGTGCTTTTCACCGCCTTTTCCTCTTCCGCCACGGGAACCTGCTCCTCTTCTTTTCTTTTTAGATCCACCTCCGTGGGTCCCGGATCCTCTATATTTTTTCTTCTTTGACATATTCTACACCATCCTTTCGATCAACTGGATTATTTCATCGCCGCGATAACCTACCTCGCCCTTTGGATAAGGTTCCTTTGTGCT
>JAKOPB010000133.1 GCA_022257805.1 Nanobdellati archaeon | reverse complement strand
TGGACTTCCTTCTTATGATGGACCACGAACCTGCCCCGCAGAACCTCTTTATGCTTCCCTTTTCAAGGGAGGTTCTGGTCTCCGGCGGCGTTGACAGGAGGAGGCTGAGGAAGTTTCTGCCGGGAGAGATCAGGGGTTTCGAGTCGGTCTACGAGTATGCCTACTGCCGGGACCACGAGCCAGACCCCGGGGTCCTTGACGAGCTTGGGTTAAAGGAAAAGGATGAGATAGTGGTTGCCAGGACGGAGCCACACCTTTCCGGCCACTCTGAGGTCGGTTCCCTGCTGCCTGAGCTGCTGAAGACCCTCGTGAAAAGAGGCAGCGAGGTCGTCCTGATACCACGTAACAGAAAGGAAGAGGACTATTTCTCCTCCCGTCTCGGCATCACGGTTCCCCATGAACCCGTGAACCTCCTGGACCTGTACGGGTTCTCGGACCTGGTGGTTAGTGCAGGGTCGACGATGAACCGTGAGGCGTGTATATCGGGCTGTCCTGCCCTCTCTATATGCAGGGACGAGCTTCCGGGCCCCGACCACTTCCTCCTGGAACGGGAGATGATGTTCCACGAGACAGAACCGGAGAGGGCAAGAGAGAGGATGGAGGATATCCTGGACGACAGCTCAAGGTACAGAGACGACCTCGAGAAAAAGGTATCCGGCCTCGAGGATCCGCTCCTGAAAATAGGGGACTGGATAGGTGAAAAAACCAAAAAACCTTCTTAGGCCTTTTTTACCCATATAAAAGTTTCATAGAGCTCCTGAAACAGTCCTGTGTCCTCTGAACCCTTCAAAGAGTGTATCAAGTGCCGCGAGTTCGGAAGAAACGGTTCCGTGAAACGGTTTCAGGACACCTTTTTATAAGGGTTTAGGGTTATTATGGGATGAACAACAACAAATAGGTCCATCATGGACCGAATCCGGTCCCGCCAAAATCCTTTGGGATTGGATAATCAAACAAACAATTAGGTGATAGTAAAATGCAAATTAAGAAACTTGCAGCATCTGCCCTTGGTTCCCTTATGGCTGGAGCCACGCTAGCATTTCCGGCAGCAGCTGCAACACTAGAGGACTTCCCTACACCTTTCATCGAAGATGGAGAGGCAGAATTCTCCATGATCGTAGGTGAGGACGCCGCAACGGCTGACGTTGTGGGAGCAATCGACATGGCAGTGACAATGGGAGGTCAACCAACAATCGAAGAGATGATCGAGGTTGAGGGC
>JAKOPB010000106.1 GCA_022257805.1 Nanobdellati archaeon | reverse complement strand
TGCGTGGTGAAGAATCCTGGCTTCGTCCGATTTTGGCACGGCCTCATGTGTTTCACCGCCGTGGCCCATTACGATCTCTATGACCTTTTCAGGGAAGTTTCTTGAATAAAGCTCACATGATATCCAGACCTCATGGTCCAGGTAATATTCCCGGAAACCGTCCATACCGTCTATTATAAACTGCTTCGCCAGGTCGTGTAGCAGCGCGGCGGAGATCAGGCTGTCTCTATCAAGCTCCTTGTCGTATGCTTCTTCGAAGTTTTCGACTAGGTCTATACATAATCTTGTGACCGAGTATATGTGTTCGACCAACCCACCTTTATAGTAGTGGTGTCCGCCTATCCAACAGGGAATCTCTTCGAGATCGGATTTTTCGTACTCCATGGCTTCGTTGCTGAGATCAAGCCCCTCGAGCAGTTCTATGGTTTTGTTTCTTAACTCATCGTTCTGTATTTCTTCGGCGAGGTCCGTCAAATCCTCCTTCGAAACTTCATTCACCATATACACCTCCGTAGCCTTCTTCCACTTCGTCTATAGGTAAAAACAGGAGCTGTGCAATCCTTGCATTTTCCTTGATTTCGACGCCTTTTTCATTTTTTACAAGTAACAGAAACTCGGCCTTTCCTCTGTAACCTGCGTCCCATACGCCTGTTTCTGTGGTACAACCCATCCGCAGTAAAGACGATCTTGGAAATACAATACCTGCCAGGTCTCTTGGCATGTTGAACTTTTCATTTGTCTTCACCTTGTAGGCACCCTCTTCCAGCTCCCACCAGCCATATTTATCTTCTTTGTTTTTCTTCTTCGGTTCGATCTTCTCCGTCTCCGGTATTTTCCTCTCCGAGTTCGAGAAGTCTAGCTCGCCTTTATCCTTTAATCTATGAACCTCATCGACTGTTATATCAAAGCCGTTAGGCTGTAGTTGTGTATCCAAGTGTGGATAGTTTTCTATGAGCTTCTTCTTCTCTATGAGCTTCTTTATTTCTTCCTTATTCATCATGCTTCTCCACCAACTCAAAACCGTATTTTACTTTCCACGATTCGTAATTAAACTCACCCTTTTCCTTTTCCAGCTTTCCTACAACAACATCGCTGACCATCAACCTTTCTTCGAGTTTATCCTTCCAGTTGCTTAAAACATCGTTCTTGTTCCCGTCTAGGAAAAGCTTTATTCTGTCCTTTACATGTAGATTTTCTTCCTTTCTCGACAGCTGTATGTCTCTCGTGAGCTCTGACACAACTGCCTCTTCCTTTAATTCAGGGGTCATTTCCATATCAAGATACACCTTTCCTTTACCGAAGTCTTTTCCTGATATAGATTCCGATGTAGATCTGTAAAACTCTGCGTCCTCCTTTATTATTTCGAAACCTCCCTTCTCCAGTTTCCCCTTTTTCTTAAGGTCCATTACTTCATCTTCGTCCAGGTCTCCTATGATATCTGCAACCTTTTCTGCGTCCTCTTTGAACTTTGGACCGAGGTTGGAGTAGTCGGGCTTAACCTTTATCTTCGTCTCTACCTCTCCAAACTCAAGTTCCTTCACGTTTCCCATATCCTTTATCAGTTTTCCCATGCTCTGTAACTCCTGTTTGATGTCGTCACCTGCCGAAAGGACAGCTCTTTTGACAGGCCAGCGGAGTTTTCTGTTCTCTTCTTCTCGTATCGAGAATACCTGGTTGACCACATCTCTGGTTATTTCCATTTTTCTCTCCAGGTCCTCGTCTATACGTTCTTCTTCTACGTCCGGAAATCTGCACCCATGTACGCTTTCCCCTTTGCCTTTGAGTATGCTCTGATATACCTTCTCTGTTATATGAGGTGCCACAGGAGCCAAGGAAAGGGTTGCCTTGGTCACACATTCTTTGAGAGTCCAAAGCGCAGCCTTGTCACCTTTCTTTGCTCTGTTTCTGATCGACTTTACATACCATCTGG
>JAKOPB010000082.1 GCA_022257805.1 Nanobdellati archaeon | reverse complement strand
TTCCAAAAGGTTCAAAACCTCTTCTATTTTCTTTATCTGCATACCTTGTTTCTTTGCTATATAATGTAGATCACAGTGGTATGGTATGTCGATGTCCTGACCCATCTTTTCGACATGTTTCCTTTCCCTGTAGAACTCTCTTTCCAGGGCCTCCTTGGATACTTCACTGCAGAATCTCTCGTTGCTGAGCCTTCCCATGTAGATCTCCACGTACTCAGTTTTCTCTCCACAAAGGGGACATTTCTGAATCAGTTCATCCTTCCTCCAACCACAGCTGAAGCAGTGGGAGATATGTCCGAAGTTTCTGAAGTTCTCCTGCACCTCTTTTGCACCTTTCACGACTTCGCCGAAGATACGTGCGTAGTGCTCCCTGAAATAACATAGTCTGGGGTAAAAGGTCTTCTTGTACCGACCCAGGCTCTCGATAATAGCCGAGACGAGGATACGAAGTCCCAGTTCCTTGTTGTATCCTGTATTCATGCTTTTCCTTCCGTACCTCCGCCTGGAAACACGGGGATAGGTTCCGAAGAACGAGGATGTGTCCGTGGCGGTTACAGCCAAGAAGCCACGTCTCCGGATCGAGCCGGCCGCCGCATCCAGAAACTCCGCCGGTGACCCAAATGGATCTATGTCTATGAAGTCGAAGTCCTCCTCCCTGAGAAGCACTCCGGCGTCTTTGTTCCTTACCTCTGCATCGATCCCGTTCGTCTTCACGTTTTCCCTTGCGAGGTCGGTCGATTCCTGGTTCGCGTCGTTCAGCCACACCTCAGGAACTTCCGTCTCCTTTTTGTATCTTATGCCACGTATTCCAGAGGCCGAGAGCGCGTCGCACAGCTTCTCCGGTTCAACAACAGAGGCTACAGCCACAGAAAGATTCCGGTCGAACTCCATCTTCGGGTTGTAGAAAACCTCCTTCTCGTAGGACTTGCCCTCATGGACTTCTATCTCAACCTCACCTTCCTTTATTTTTTCCATGGACATTAGATTCTATCTCAGACTTAAAAGGGTTTCACCAAGAAGGTAGGTGAGTGGTTGGTGGCATTAAACAGGAGATTTTGATCAATATGTAGCCTAGTTCCTGTAGCCAACAAGAGATCTCGGCTGAGAACTTATCTTCTCTACTTCGTAGCCGCCTTCTGAAAGTATTCTTCCGACCTCTTCGATGCCCCCGTTCTCGTCATTGTGTTTACACAACTGAATGCCTATGAAGCCCGGTTCCAAGTCCTCGCAGACGTGTCTTGCCAGGTCACTTCCTTTGCTGCCCTCGCCATTTAGGCCGTAGTGTTTTTGATAGGTTGTTGTAAATACATCGAAGTCGTACTTCTTCTTAGGGGTTAGTTCCGGATCTATTGCCTCCAGATTTAAGTTGTCCATGTCCATCTTTTTCAGTATGTCTGTAATTTCCTTTGCGTAGTTAGGATTTTTACCTGTTCCTATCAAGGCGATACTGCCCACATCCTCACCGTCAAACTCTTCCTCGATATGGTCGTAAAGTTCTTCCTTCAAAGGATGGTTTGGGCTGTAGGAGCTGTGGCTGTTCTCTTCGCACATCTTGATAGACAGTATAGCGTCAGGATCTCTTGGCAATTTAACACCCTGTTGTTATTTAATAGTGATTAATACTTATAAAGTTTTTGAATATTCACCATTGGGAATCAGTACTGTAAAATCTTTACTTCACAGGTCTTTACTGGGACTTCGAGAAGCTTATAGTGGTTTTTGATATCCTTTTTCAGTGCGATTTCGTTGTATATCTCGTTAATTAAACCACTGTGTTTCATACTACCGGGTTCTTCGTTCAATATATCCTCAAGTTCTTCGGTACTGATATCTGCGCTTTCAAGTGCTTTACCGAGTGTCTTCTTCTCCCTCCTAAATTCGAAGATTCCACTTACACCATCGTTGAAGATTTCGAAATAGTTTTCGTCGACTATGGTCCCTGTTTCGAATAAACGGCCGGGTAGTAGAGAATCCTTTCTTCTAACTACTGAATTCTGGAGCTTGTATGCGTGTCCTTGACCAGGTCTTGGATCGGGTGTTGGATAAACAGACTCCGTTAGTTCGTATCTGTCAACAAAATCCTTCATAAAACAAGGTTTTACTTCATAGCTTCTCTTTACTTCATAGTTTTCTATGTGTTTCTTGGTGTTTTTGCTTGAGAACAACAAGCTCACCTTCCCAGGAACTCCTTCCCGCTCATATACGGCCTCAGAACCTCCGGTATCTTGACAGTTCCATCCTCTTTTTGTTTTTGCTCGATTATAGCTATCATCGTCCTGCTTGTTGCTAGAGCTGTGTTGTTCAGTGTGTGTACATATCCCTTGGGTGGTTTACCCTCTCCTTCCCTGTACTTTATCTCCAGGTTTCTGGCCTGGTAGTCCAGGCAGTTGGAGTTAGACCCTGTCTCGTGGAACTCTCCGTCGGCCATCCAACACTCCACGTCGTACAGCTTGGCGGCCTTGTTGTTCATATCGCCTGTACAGGCCTTGACAACCCTGTAATGGAGTCCCAGTTTTTTGTACAGTTCCTCTGCGTTTTCCTGCAGCTCGTCGAAGTAGTCCCAGGAACCACCGGGCTCACAAAATA
>JAKOPB010000030.1 GCA_022257805.1 Nanobdellati archaeon | reverse complement strand
GCCCGTCCCGAGAGGGAACGGGTCGAGGAACAGAAACGATACTCCCATATTGGAGCTATGAAAGCGTGGAAGATGTGGCGAGATGGAACGTACCACGACCTGGGTGGTGCAAGACCAAATAGGCTCCAAAGGAAAGACGTACACTTCGTGTACGTCAATCTACTGGAGCGGGTAGGTCGCAGAGATGAATGCCCCTAAGACCCAGTAAATGGACGTGGAGTTTCTCCGCGTCGGTTTTTCGGTCCAAACAGAAGGAGGGCTACTCCCAGCACACCACACTACTTTTGTTTTTCTTGGATTTGGAAGAGGATTTAGGCACTACATACTTTGAAGATACTTAAATTGGGAGTTATAGATGTTTCCTGTAGGTAAAATGGACTTTTCCGGGAAACTGATACTGGCTGTTTTGTTCTTAGTTACGATTTTTCTGTTTGCTGGCTATGTGATGGACAGGCCTGTTGAAAGGGAGGGCGAATTTATGTTTACTGAAAGCGAGAGAGAGGAGTTTGTGGTGGAAGTGATTAACGATGAGCTTGCACATCCATGGGGAATTGACTTCGTGGATGAAGAAACGGCATTGGTCACTGAAAGACCCGGAAATCTGAATATTCTAGAAATAGAAACCGGTGAAACGTTCGAGGTCAGTGGTGTTCCGGAGGTGGTGGATGTCGGACAGGGAGGGCTTCTGGACGTTGAAGAAGTTGAAGGAACTGTTTACCTGACCTATTCCGATTCTCTGGAACAGGGTTACACTACGTTCCTTGGGAAGGGAGAGCTTGATCTGGAAGAGAGGGAAATAAGCGACTTCGAAGTTCTCGACAGAGCTGAACCTGCAATGGACTCGGGTCAGCACTTCGGGTCACGTGTATTGTATGATGACGGTTATGTTTACTATACAGTTGGTGACAGAGGTGATAAGGACTTTGAACCGGACCACGTCTCACAGCAGACAGGAAATACTCTTGGAACTACACTCAGACTCACGGAAGACGGAGAGGTTCCGGAGGAAAATCCTTTTGTAGAGGATGGTAACTACGACGACAGGATATTTACCTACGGCCATAGAAACGTTCAGGGCATGGTATTGCATCCTGAAACCGGAGAGATCTGGCAGAGCGAGCACGGGGAGAGGGACGGTGACGAGATAAACGTTCTCGAAGAAGGCGGAAACTACGGATGGCCTGTGACCCACTACGGCTGCATATACGGAACCCAAACACCTATAGGCGATGAACCGCACGAAAGGGAGGATATTGTGAATCCTGTATACTACTGGGAATGTACTTCTGGTGGATTTCCACCTGCCGGAATGACCTTTTACAAGGATGATTCAATAGAAGAACTAGATGGTCAGTTACTTGTTGGGAATCTGGCTGGTAGATATCTGGGAAGGTTTGATGTCGATGGCGAGGTGGAAGAGCTAGATCCATTGTTGGATGAGATGGGTTGGAGGATCAGGGACGTTGAGCAGACGCCTGACGGAAGACTGATCATTCTGACGGATGAAGATCCTGCGTTTATACTGCTTGTTGATTCTGGGAACTAAGCTATCAGGGCACCGAATAGCTTAAGTATGTGATAAGAGTAATAGACGGTGTGGTATCTATGATAGTGGAGCCCGAAATAATTACTTCTTCTGTTAGAAACGTTGACTTTCTGAGAGATGTTGGAGAGGTGGAAATTGAGGAGAACGGAAGAGATACAGAGAACGGAGACGTTGTGGTAGTCGAGGTCATAGGTGAGGGAGGATACTACGACAGAGCCGAGGTCGAAGGAGGTGAGATGGTGGGATTGGAGGTGGGGCAGCTACTCGTTGGCGTGCTGGGTGAAAGGAAGGCGGTACAGGGCTTTTCCTCCGAGATTCCCGAGAGACTGGAAAAGGGCGATGAGCTTGATTTCGTTTCTTCGGGTGGTGTTATGGCCAAGTGTGTGAGCTCACCAGAAGGTATAGGTGAGCCTTATAACCTGAAGTTCTTGGGTTTTGTGACCAAGGACGGGAAGAGGGTTAATATATCCGACTATTCCCTGGAGATGTCAGAGAAGCTGGAGGTGGACTGTCCTCTGGTGCTGGTGGCGAGCTCCAGGATGGATGCAGGCAAGACTACTCTGTGTTGTGGACTTGTGAAGAGATTTTTCGAAACAGGTAAGAATGTAGGAGCACTCAAACTAACTGGTGTCACACGGCAAAGAGATACGTTGCTGATGAAGAAAAGCGGTGCCTTGAAGGCCTACGAATTCACAGATTGTGGTCTCCCATCTTCCACAGGCGATTCTGATAAAGCGGTGATGGCGAGTAAAGGACTGATAAACGAGGTGGGAAGGGAAGCAGATGTGGTTGTCGCGGAGTTAGGAGCAGGATTGCTGTCTTCCTACAACGTATTGGAAGTGCTTAAGGACAGTGAAATAAAGAAAGCCTGTGTGAGCCTGGTTTTCATGTCCCTGGATCCGGTGGGTGCCTACGGCGGTATCCGTATACTGGAGGACCACAGTTATACGCCGGACGTTATTTCCGGCCCGTCGACGGATACAGAGGCAGGCAGGGAGAACATAAGGAGATTCACCGACGTTCCCGTTTTAAACGGTATGAAGAGCATGGATGAGATATTTGAAATAGTCCGCAAAAAGGTGTTTCCCGGAGAATGAAAAAAGTAGCCGTTCTATGGGATGAGAGGTATCTACCCGAAACCGGTTTTCCGAAGGATGGTTCCCGTCCTTTCTACGACGATGGGATTAATGATTCTATGGAGTTCATGGCCACGGAAGGCCGTAAAATGGGTGTGGAGATTTACGTGGCACATTTCAGTTCGTATGAAAATAAAGGGCTTATAACTGCCTTCTACTTTGAAGACGGCTGGAAGACAGAAAAGGATATAAAAATAGATCTTGTCTTCGATAAGTTCTACTTTAATGATGAGACCAAGAAATTGAAGTACAGGATCGGGGAGGATATCGGGATCTTCAACAGACCCGAGTTTGAGGAGCTATGCAAGGACAAGCTCAGCGTATACAGTCTTTTTCATAAGAGAGTGCCTAGGACTATAAAGGCCACGGAAGAGGATTTAGATTCGGGACTCGGTGAGATAGATTCCGAAAAGGTCGTTCTGAAGCCGAGATTTGGATCCGGTGGTGAACTTGTGAAGGTCGTGGAGAAGTCCGCTGTAGAAGAGGAATTGAATGAATTTGACACAGAAGATCTAAGGAAGGGCAAAGTCCTTGTCCAGGAGTTTAAGGACTCTTCGAACGGCGTCCCTTTTTTAGAAGTAAATGGAGTACATGATCTACGTGTGATATTAGTTGATGGAGAGATTTCCTACTCCTTCGTGAGAATGCCAAAGTCCGGATGTATAAGTAACGTGAGTAGGGGAGGCAGTATGGATTTTGTATCCACCGAAAAGCTTCCTGAGGAGCTTGTGGAAATCATCGAAGAGATAGATTATAGGCTTAGGGAAAACGAAAAGCGCGTATATTCGACTGACTTTCTTTACGACGAAGAAGGCAGGCCCTGGCTTATAGAGCTTAACTCAAAGCCCGGTATAAAGTTCGGAGATGAGAGAGTTACGGAGGCAAAGAAAAAGTTCATAAGAGATATACTAGCAATACTTGGAAGTTAAACGCCTTCGCTTGCCTTCATGTCCAGGGTTTTTTGATGGACAAAATTTACAATCTTTTCGGGGATATCTACTCCGGCAGCTTCAGATGTCTCATCGGTTATCCCCGGTGATGCGTTTATCTCAACTATGTGTCCGCCATCTTCTGATTCTATTATATCGACTCCACATATATCGAACCCGGCTATTCTCGAGGCCCTAACGGCCATGTTTCTCATTTCTTCCGGTGCATCGAACTTTTTGCGCTCGCCGCCTCTGGAAATGTTGGAGCGCCACTCCTTTTCCAGCCCGATCCTTTTGTAGGAATAAGTATTGTCTCCTATTACAATTATCCGTATGTCCTCTCCTGGATTCTCTATGAAGTCCTGTAGACATATATCCTGTTCGAACACTTCCAGCGTGTCTATTATAGGCCGAAGTTCGGACTCGTCCTTAGCACGCATGATTCCCTTCCCTCCGTAGCCCGATATTAGTTTTATAGTAACAGGATAACCTATACTCTTCGCAGCTTCTGCTGCTGTCTCCGTGGACAGCGTGTAGATGGATCTCGGTATCCTCACCTTACCACCACTGAGTTCCTTCATGGTGTAGAACTTGTTAGATGATATTGGAAAAGAGTCTGAATCCATTTGGACATAGGTATCGGTTTCATTGAGTATCTCTATGAGCTGCTCGGAAAACAGTAGGTCTTCACCGGCCAGCCTAGGAAATACAGCGTCGAACTCCGAGAGGTCGGTGTTTTTGTACATCACCCTTGGCTTACCGTCTTCGCTGTATTCGTACCTCACCCTTTCGATCGGAACCGCCAGAACACTCTCAAAATACTCCTCTGCCTTCTCTATTATATACGGATGTTGTTCCAGGAAAGGTGTGTATATTATTGCAAACTTCATTCATCATCACCGTTTTCAGTTTCCTCTGGTTTCAGCATCTCAGCAACCTTTTCGAACGCGTCTTTTCCGGAAACTTTTTTGAACCTCTCTATATCCGGATTCATATGTATGTCCACTACCCTTGAATCAACAATCCTTACGGAGCACAGCTTCGAACCTATTGCTTCTGCAGCTTCTTTGACTACTTCGGTCAGTTCAGTAGGAGGTTTGTGGTATTTTTCACTGCACTTGTCCCTCTTCGGAGACTTTCTCCAGGAATCGCCCGTTATCTTGGTTGAAATTATATCGCCGTCTATGTAGAGACAGTCGTAGACATCACCTTCCAGGAACTCCTGTACAAGCATGTAGTTCTTGCCATGTTCAAGGCTTTCCGAAAAAGCTTCCATGTCTTCAGGATCTCCGGTTTTCATTATATCTCTGCGGACGAACCCTTCCATCTGTATGCATACTATTTCGCCCTCGATCTCTTTCTGCAGGCTTGTTGCGGATTTCTGGGAGGAAACCACATAGGTCTTCGGTATCGGAACCCCCCTCTCGTTGAGGACCTTGAAGAGGTAGGGTTTCTTCGCTATCATGTAGTACGAGGCACCTTCAATGCTGGTATTTATGTCGCTCTCCGTCAACGTCTCGAGAAATATTTTCGTAAAGGTGATGGCCTTCGAGGTAGGTCTTATGAAAAGCGAATCGTAGTCTTCAACCTTTCCTCCATTTACATACGAAACTACGTTATTGTCTTCTACATCTATCTTGATATCCCGTATAGAACAGGTCTCAACATCTCCGAAGTATGGAGCAAACTTCTCGCCGATGGACTGGTCCTCAGTTATCGTCAATAAATTCATCTAGACCCCCTGTAGATTCGTCTTCCTCGTCTGGTTCCCACATTCTCCTGACCTTCTCGTCGGATCTCCAATCCTCGACAAATTCCGTAACCGACCCGGGTATTACCTCCTTAAGTATGCTTCCCTTTCTGACTATTTTTGAGAGCTGAACCTCCAGGCTCTTTGAAAGCTTGTCGTAGAGCTTCGGATGTGAGTAGATCAGGCCTTCCTTCAGCCTCCAGTACGCCGTGGTACCCTTTGGCGCCATCGGTATATATCCTCTTGTCTTGTCGTGCTCCTTCATAGCTTTCGACATATCATCGTAGCTCACGTAGTAGACTCCCCCGCTCTTAGAACTTGGATCCATCACAAGAACCTCCTCGCCCTCTACACCCAAACAAAGAACGAAGTGGCCTGTCGTGGCGTCCGGGAATATTACAGGCTTCATGAAGTGAAGTATAACCAGTGCACCGTCGTTTAACCATACTTTGAGCTCCCTCTTGAGGTTGCTTACCTCGTCGTAGGATATGTAGCTGGCCCGGACTTCGTTCTTTGTCAGTTCTTCTATTGCTTCGGCCAGATCCTCGCCCTCTGTACCTCCGTCCCTTTTTGTGTTTGCTTTCTCGCCTATCTCTTCTTGGCTTATATCGTACCCGAAAACTGCGAGAGCCATTTCTGCGGATGCCGGTCCACAGTAGGATGGGTTCTGTGCCGTGAAGTAGTTCGTTATTTCGTCCAGAGTCTCTACATCGGCCTTCGTTCTTTTGAAGTAGATCTCACCGTCCATGGCCTCGGTATTT
>JAKOPB010000101.1 GCA_022257805.1 Nanobdellati archaeon | reverse complement strand
GATACTTGCTCTGAGTGGTGCCGGCAAGAGCTATTTGACATCGATCGTGATCGAAGAACTCCTGGACAGGGATGAAGAGGTAGGACAGGTAGGTACAGTGGTCGTTGACACCCACGGCGAGTACATAGGTTTCGGGGACGACGAGGACTACAGGGACAGGGTCAGGGTCATAAGAGGCCGTGATCTCAAAATAGGTGCCTCTAACCTGACACCGTCACTCTTCTTTCACCTCAAGCCAAATCTATCCGGTGCCCAGAGGAGGGAGATAAGCAGAGTTCTCAGAGAGATAAGGAAGGACAAGTCCGATGAAGCCTACAGCCTATCTGATATAGCTGATACAGTGGCAAAGGACGAATCTATAAAGGCATCTACGAAGGAGGTACTGCTCTCCGAAATATCGCAGCTTGAGAGAACCGGTCTTTTCGGAGTTGCAGACAACCCACCTGTGGAGGACCTAGTAAATCCAGGTGAAGCAGCCATAATAGACGTCTCCGACTTCACTTCCTTGGAGACGAGGCAGATGTTGGTTACCTATCTTGGAAGGAAACTGTTTTTTAAGAGACAAAACGGTGATGTGCCGCCGTTCCTCTTCGTCCTGGAGGAGGCACACAACTTTGCACCGGAAGGAAAAAAGAGACATAACGCTCTTTCCAGACCAATAATCCAGAGGATAGCCAGGGAAGGCAGAAAGTTCCATTCGTCCCTCTGCTTGGTCTCGCAGCGCCCTATAAAACTGGACACGACCGCACTTTCTCAGTGCAACACCAACATAATAATGAGAATTACAAATCCATACGATCAGGACCACATAGGCAAGAGCAGTGAGGGCCTGACCAGAGACGTCCTGGACATTATATCTTCCTTACGTGTCGGCGAGGCCTTTATAGTGGGAGAGGCCGTGAACTACCCACTCTTCGCGCAGATAAGGGAGAGGAAAAGTATAGAGAGCGAGAGAGGTATGCCTTTGGAAGAGGCCGCAAAGAAGTACGCAGAGGAAGAAGAACAGAGGGATGAAGACGCAGAGTCATTTATGTGATCAGGTTATCTCTTCCACTTCTGTAGGACCGTCTCTATGCTTGTCCCTTTCCAGCTTGTATAGCTTTGCACTGGCCGCGTTTTCCATTACCTCGTCGTGTGTTATCAGGAAGACCTGGTCCACGAACTCTGATATCCTAGTTCTGAGAAGCTCGGAAAGTTCCTTGACAGCCTGACGGTCTAGATTATGTGTTGGCTCGTCAAGTACCAGCCATCTCAGATTTGGGGCCAGCACCAGGGCGAAGGCTATCCGAAGAGCAAGACATGCCGATGTCCTTTCACCGCCCGAGGCTATGCCTTCTACAGGTTGCCAGGTGCCCTTGTTTTTGAACTGCAGTTCATAGTCCCCCTCACTTATAGTAAATCTGAGATCAGAAAAGTCGTCGTACGGGTACAGGTTGGACCATACTTTGGAAAGAGTGCTGTTCACAGCATCTATAAATCTTGTCCTCAGCTGTTCCTGTGTGGATTTCAGAGCACCCCTGAACTTTTTCAGATCTTCTTTCAACCTCTCTGATTGCTCTATTTCGTCCTTATATTTTTCAAATCTTTCTTTCCTTTCCTCCAGCCTCCCCTTTTCCTCTTTCCTTTCCTCCAGCCTCCTCTTCTTATTCCTAATTTTTTCCTCTGTTTCTTTCTTGTTTCCGGAGAGCTTGTTGAGCATTTCTTGCTTGTTTTCCATCCTTTCCCTGTCGAATTCCTCGCGTTTTTCTTCGAGCCCCTTCTTGATACCTTTAAGTTCCTCTTTTTTGCCCTCGAGTTTGTCTTTTTTCTTTTCGAGTTCTTCTGCGGAGTCCAGACTTTTCTCAAGCTCTCTTTCCTCGTCCTTTAACTTTTCTATCCTCTTCTTCAGTTCTTCCTTCTCTCCCTCCTTATTCTCTATCTTCTCCTCAACCGCTTCTTTGTCCTCTGCAAGTTTGTTTATCTTTTTCCTTCTTTCATCGATGAGCTCTTCCCTGTGTTCCTCGTCCAGGTCTCTATCACAGACCGGACACTTCCCTTCAACACCCTTGATCTTCTGTATCCTTTG
>JAKOPB010000023.1 GCA_022257805.1 Nanobdellati archaeon | reverse complement strand
ATACTTTTCGCAGTCGCGGCTGCTATTATTTTGTACTACTACAAAAAGATGAGGTAGAGTTATTCTTCTAGAAGGGTTTTCGGATCGAAGTGCAGGTCTTCTTCTTCACTTTTCTTGTAGTTTTCAAAGTAATACGCTATTTTGAACTTGAGTTCATCATTCCAATGAATATTCTCTACGCGACAGACACCAAGCTCCTCGAGGGTTTCCATAGAAAAAGTTTTTGGTGCTCTAAACACGATGTTTTCTGTTATATACTTCCTGGCGAGTTGGAAGAGCTTCAATGAACTAGGTTTTGTGCTTTCTAGTTTCGATACATGCTCATCCTTATTTTTACCTGAGCTCCAGTCAGGTTCGAGAATTACTGCCTCAGCTGACAAGCTCTTAAGAATGTTTTCGTCTGTAACGTCACCTACTATGAATTCTGTGTTATCGGAGACGCCGTAAAGCTTCGCGTTCTTTTTCGCATTTTGTACTCTCCTTTTCTTTATGTCCACGCCCACAACCTTGTCGATGTACTTTGCCAGCTGTACACATATCATACCTGCACCACAACAGAGTTCAGCGACGCTATCGAAATCAGAAAGCTTTTCGGCAAGATGTTTGGAGACGATCTCAGGACATCCCATATAATATGCATCCTCATCGCCGTAGATGTCCTTTGAGTACTTAGGCTTCATGCAAAGATTTCATGTAGCAGATATTTATTAAAGTTCGTTTGATTTTTTTTCCTTTACCTTTAGCAAAACCTTTAAATACAACTTATTTTAATTTATATAAACACAAAAACCGTTAAATTCGGAACTTCAAAGTTCCACGGAGGTGAAAAAATGCCTATAAAAGATCCGTTTGATGAGCTTGAGGAGATGCAAAAAAGAATGAACAAGCTTATGAAGAACTTCTGGGAAAGGGGACCAAAAGCTGCTGGAACTATGAGGGGCTTCCCTGTGGACATAAGGGAAGAAAACGGTAAGCTCGTGGTCACAGCAGATCTGCCTGGCGTGAAAAAAGAAGATATTGCAGTTAAAGCCAGAGAGAACCAGCTGATGATCTCCTGTAAGGAAGAAGGTGAGAAGGAGATCAGTGAGGAGAACTACTACAGAAGGGAAAGAAGTAAGAAAGGGATGAAAAGAACGGTTACCCTGCCCGAGGAAGTCAAGTCGGATGAAGCAAAAGCAGAGATGGAAGATGGGGTTCTCAAAGTGACCTTACCTAAGAAGAAGGAGAAAAAGAAGGAAGAAAAGGAAATCAAGGTCAGTTAACCCCGCCATCTTTTTATTTCTATTTTCCCTTGGTATAATTATGAAAATGAACTTTTCTATAGATCCAAACTACAAAAGCGGCCGTCTTCAAAAAATATTTTCTTCGAGAATAGAAACAGGTATATGCAACGCATCGAAGAATCTGAACTGGGATGAAATAGCCATAAATAAAGAAAATATTGAAGAGATCGGTCTTGAGCTTCCTCTTGAAGCACGATATGTTCCCAGATCACTCGAACCAAACAAACGATGCACAGACAATACGTTCAAAAGAAAGATCGTGAACCCAGCCGAAAGACTCGAGATAGAAAATGATTCCTTTGTATCACAGGGTTACGCAATCATATCGGAGTACGACAACTATTACAAAGAGATGTTGGAGGAAAAGAACGTGATCCTCTCGATAAGGTCCGATGTACTGGACTTTGAACTAAACTCTATATACGACATTTCAGAATATTTCCATCAATCCCGAAGGAGACATTGAGAAGCTTCTCAATAATATCCACATTGGTTCTACAGTGCTCGGTTACTTCAGAAGTCTTAATCATGCCACCGGAAACTGCCATAAATGGAAGTATTTGATCGGCCGCGTACCTATCAACAACACCGGTCGAGTTTCTGATCAAATCCTCTGCAGCCTCCTTCCCGACTTTTTCTGAAGGTTTGCCCTTCTCACCGAGGGCGTTTCCTCCGATGACCGAGTTCTCGGTTTTTAAGCGGATTTGAAGGCCTGAACCCGGGCATCGGGCGTCGCAGTAGTCCGCTTTTATCTCCGGTGTCAGTTCGAACTCTTCCTGTAGGGCTTTTCGTGCAGCCCCGGCCTGTCTGTCAGCTACATCAGCATCCCGAAGGTGCTCTGAAGCGTAGGACACGCCTTCTATACCTTGAATCTTCCCTCTCTCGACCAGATCAAACTCCTTCATATCGGACCCCTTGAAACGGAAGACTACATTGCCCCCGCCTTTAGGGTAGAAACCACGCCTCTTCACTTCGAGAGAGGCATCATAACCATGATTTTGCAGAAGAGGAAGTAGTACACTCCTCGTATAGTCGACCGGAGGCGACCACTTGACATCCGTTCCACCCTTTATCTCGATCACAACCTCCTCATCACACTTCATCAGCGGAGGCATCAGTGACTGCAGTAAGAGAGTCACGGAACCGGCTGTACCTATATCGATCTTCAGGTCTTTTGGTTTGATTTCTCCGGGTCTAAAGGTTACTTTCTGACTCCTTACTTCGACACCCTCCAGATCCGCATCACACAGTTCTGCAAGGGCCTCTATACCTTTCACGTGCTGTGGCCTTAGACCGGGCGTGGACCTGTTTGCCCTTATATTTCCGATCCTTACTTCCTTTCCTGTAAGGGCCGAGAGTGCCGTAGCTGTCCTAACTATCTGTCCTCCACCCTCGCCATGGCTGCCGTCTATTTCCAACATGGACAAAAGTTCAGGTTGGATCTAAATAAAGCTTTTTATTGTTGTTCAACAAGTTCTTTCTGGGGTTTGTATGGAGAGAGTAGATGTCAAAGATCTGGAAGAAGGTAGGAATGTCAAGAGCACCTTCTCTGTAAAATACAAGAAGCCGGTTCGATCCTACAAGAAGGGATACATGTTTACTCTTGGACTTGCAGACAGGACCGGTGAGGTAGAGGCGAAGTACTGGGGAGGCAGGGACGAGGAAAAGGTAGAAAGAGTACAGGAGAAAATAGAGCCCGGCGACGTTCTGGAGGTCAAGGGAACAGCATCGGAGTTTCAAGGAAACATGCAGATAAACATCGAGGAGGACGGACTTAGAAAAATAGAGGACTATGATATCGAGGACTTTATAGAGAAATCAGAAAGGGACATAGAAGAGATGTTTTCTGAACTAAAGGAAAGGCTTGAAGGTTTGAAGAACCCCGAACTACAGCGCCTCATAGATGCCTTCTTCGGAGACGAGGACTTCGTGAAAGAGTTCAAAAAGGCACCTGCAGCCATGTTCTACCACCACAACTATATCGGAGGTCTCATGGAGCATATTCTACATATGATGGAACTTGGAGAAAAGATGTGTGAACAGCATGAAAACCTGGATCCGGATCTCATCAAGGTAGGGTGTTTCCTGCATGATATAGGGAAGATGGAGGAATTCGAGGTGACCACAAATATAAAACAGTCCAGATCCGGTCTGCTTACCGGTCACATAACCCTAGGCCAGGAGATAGTACTGGAAAAGATCAAGGAGCTGAACGACTTTTCCGAGAACCTTAAACACAAACTGCTTCATATAATAGTTTCGCACCACGGAAAAACGGAGTATGGAGCAGTGAAGGAGCCCATGTTTCCGGAAGCCCTGGCAGTACACTACCTGGACGAGCTGGACTCGCAGACTGTGCAACTCATAGATCTGAAGGAAAATGCAAAAACAGAGGACTTCCACAAATGGACCGGGAAAAACAGGTTCGGTCAGATATATCTAGAGTAACTACGATGAAGTTCATGTGTTCTTGTCTTTGGCCCACATGGCATAATCGGGCGCCTCGTCCATGATCTCATCCTTTTTATCATATTCCACTTCACCGGGATCATCTTCACTGTCAACTCTCTTCATGCCAACGTCTTTGGCTTTGATGTAGGTTTTTATCTCAAAGTCCTCAAACTCCTCCTGAAGCTTATTTTTCCTGTTCTTCAACCTCTCTATGGTGGAAATACATAGATTTTCCTTTACCGGCATGATCGTATTGCAGATAGCTATTTCCTTTTCCTCTTTGCTCTCAGCAAAAACAGATACTATACCATCTTCTTCTAGGTCGACCCCTTTACTGGGCCTAAATGGCTTCCTGTAAAACTTTTTATCCTTGGATATAGTTTCGTAAATACCTTCCTTCTCGAACTCCCTGACGACCTCGTTCTTGAGATCGGAATCGCTTTCGGCAACTATCTCCCGGAACTCATCACCGAGACGCATACATGTTCTTATATCTGCTTCTGGTAGAGCTTTTTCAAAGTACTTTTTGTCCCTCGTCAGCTGACTGTAGGCCCTCATTACAAAAGAAGCTGCATCAAAGGTCTTGACTTCACACAGAACACATACGTCCTTATCGAGGTCCCTTGCAAATATATCCGGCTCCCCTCCTATATTACCGTTTTCTTTGTGGTAGGTCTTCTCTGGAATGATTTCGTCCAGTTCACCTGAAACCCTGCCGCCCTTTTCGAAACTGTATCCCTCCTCCATAAATATTTCCGCTTGATCCAGTACGATCTCATTGTGACTAGGCGAAGAATAGATAATTATCACCTCTTTTGGTTTTTGCGTCTTTTAACAAAACTGAGTACGGACAGCATAAGCTACAGGAAAAGAAAGATTGTACTTCTGTAAGTGCAAAGCTCACTTCTTTTCTGATTCAACCCCCCTCGCTTCAAAGACTACTGAACTAAATTTAAATCAGGGGTTTTAAATATTTTACTACTTCCCGGACCGGGTTAACTACTTAAAGGTTTACTACCACCAACTACTTGATCTGAATGGGACTAATGGAGTCGCTCCAAGGTTTCATGAAAGACAAAGCTAAGAACTATGTCTTGGAAGAAAATCGTCCGGAATTGAGTAAATACGTCGAAGACGACTTTATTGAAAAAGACCAAGAAAATTCAGCAGAAGAACAGCTCTTTAAATCATCCATGAACTACGATATGGAAAACATGGAGAAAGAAGTCAAGAAAATTCGTGAAGACATGGATTAAATATCGACCCTTTCTCCCTTTTCAGGGGCAACGCCTTCGTATCCCCTCTTCTTGAGATCCTCTACGAACTCCTGTGCCTTTTCTCCATGCATGGCTACAACTTTCTCTGGATCGACCTGCTCTATGTAATCAAAGAGTTCGGTCCTGCCGACATGTGCCGAAAAGTCGAACAGCTCGTAGTAACATTTGACGTCCAGATCTAGGGTATCAGGACGGTAAAGACCTGTATCCAGAAGCTTCCTTCCCGCCGTACCCTCGACCTGGTAGCCGGTCATTAGTATTGAACAGTTCTCTTCATCGTAGATCTCCTTTATGTAGTAAGCAAATGGTCCTCCGCCGAGCATACCTGCAGTGGTTACGATCACACTCGGACCTTCAAGGGCCTCTTTTCTGTCGTCATCATCACCAGGCGTCCTGGCATCGTGATACGCCTTTTTTAATTCGTCTGGATACCTCAGGAACTCGGGATATCTGAGTATTTTTTTGGTTGCTTCTACAGACATGCCGTCCAGGTAAACAGGAGCTTTTATACCGTGCTCCCTTAGAACCAGCAACATTTCCTGACTTCTCCCTATGGCAAAGGATGGAACTATAACGACTCCGTCCTTGGCAAGCCTTTCCTTTACCTTCTCTATAAAGTTTTCCTCAAGTTCCTTTCTCGGACTGTGGTCGATGTCGGAGTAAGTGGTCTCGGTTATAAGAACATCTACATTCGGATAGTTGGGGTTAGCTCCTTTCATAAGTCTGGTATCTATGGTGTTCATATCTCCTGTGTAAAGTATAGTTTTGTCGCCTGTATCCACAAAGAAAGACGTACTCCCGGGAACATGGCCAGCATCGTAAACCGAAACATCACATCCACCCAGGGGAACTGTCTGTCCGTATGTAACCCTTCTGTGATTTCTTTCGACCTCCTTTAGATCCGAATCGAGAAAGTCCAACTCACGTCCCTCCATATGTGCTATCTTTATGGAATCCTCCCAGAGCGTTTTTGAAAGGTCGAATGTCGTTGCAGTACTGTAAACACTGCCATGGTATCCGCGATTGTACAGCCTCGGAATTAGGCCAGAGTGGTCGAGATGGCAATGAGATAGAAGTACACCGTCTAGATTGAGGTTGGCCTTTTCCGGCCTCCCGACACCGTCCTCGGCTTCGGGATCACTGAGTTTTATACCGTAGTCGAATAGTATTTTTTCTGCTCCTGTATCTAGAAGGACTGCCGACCTTCCAACTTCTCTACAGCCGCCTAAAAATTTTAAAGATGACATGGATAACTTCCAAAGATTTAAACTACCTTTCTACTCTCTTGAAACCAGAAAGTTCGAAAAACTCCAAACCGAACTCTTTCTGAATCTTGTCCAGAAGTAGGTTGATTCCAAGTGAATCGGAGGGCATATGACCCGCCGAAACTATGTTTATATTCTCCTCCTTTGCTTTTTCTATCTGTTTCTTGGTTGCATGCATTACCAGAACCGTATCGATGCCTGACTCCACCATCTTTTCGACCATATCCTCCTTAAGACCTGTTCCGCCTGTGAAACCCAGGACCTCTATCTTGCCTGCTCTGTTTTCACTGCTTCCTGCAAATATTTCAGGTCCCATATCGTACTCAAGGGACCACTCATACTCGGGTATCTCAATCAAGGCATCTATTATGTCGCCAAGTGTCTCTGGTTCCTTCTCATCCATATAGTCCTCAACAAACTGGTAGGCGTGGTTGTCGCAAACAGTGTGTAAACACATAAAGGGAATATCAAGTAGATCGGCAGTTCTCGGAGCCCTTGGATGGTTCGTTGCATGTACACCCTTCTTCACTTCCTCGGCCCTCGGCCTGACTATGCCCTCGGCCTGTGATACAGGAACACCGGCTTGCTCAAGTGTGTCGACTTGAAGTCCCATGACCTCATGCAGGTTTGCCAATGCCCTTCCTTCGGGATGGTGTGCAAAGGCCGCATCTATGTCTTCACCCTTCTCTTTGAGTCTATCTACAAGAATAAGATCCTGCGCCTCGATATCTATACCCACGGCCAGTTTTTTTACCTCTCTGTCGCCACCATACAAAACCTTGGAATCATCAAAGGGATTTTCGAGTTTGTCCTCGTCGAACTTCTCCTTCTTCACACCTTCCATCTCTTCGTAATTCTCCTTCCTCTTTTCGAGCTCTTCCTCTATCTTCTTCCTTTCCCTGGGATCCTCCTTTATACCTTCCTCCACAGAAAACTTGTGAATATCATTAAGCGTAACCATCTTCTCACCTTTAGGTGTTTATCCTTTCTATTTAAATAACTTTT
>JAKOPB010000016.1 GCA_022257805.1 Nanobdellati archaeon | reverse complement strand
GATCAGGAAGAGAACGAAACAGACGACAAGGAAGAAAGGATAGAGATAAACAGCGCGAGTTCGGAAGAACTTGAGGAAATAGACAACATCGGTCCCGTGATAGCCGAGAGGATAGTCGAGGACTGTGACGACTTCTACTCGCTGGCACAGCTCGTTTATGTGGAGGACCTCGCCGAGTCCAGAGTAAGAGATATAATAAAAGAGGGCAGGGCCTACGTTCTGCCGCCCGAAGAAGATACCTGGGACCTATCAGAAGACCCATGTTCCGAGGAAGATGAAGAGGAGGGGGATGACGAAGACTGCGAAGAGGTCGTGAGGGAAGTAACAGTAGTTGAGGAAGAAACCATCTACAAGGAAAGAGAGTTCGAACTCATAGGACACGACGAGACTGTGGAACAGGGTTCGGGGATAAGCGCAGACCTGCTTATAAGAAACGATGAAAACCAGGCAAAGAACTACACCATCTACTCGTACGTATACGACAACAACAGGGTCTTTACCACGGGCAACTGGACATCAAACAGAAAGACCGTGGAAATGGAAGGTAATGAAAAAAGAGTCGTCGGGCTCGAAAACACCGTAGAGGAAGACGCACCGCTCGGTCTGCACGACTTCAGGGTTAGAGTGAGAGACGAGAAAGACCTGGACTCGGAGGTCAATATTACAGAGAGCGAAGACATCGAAGATAAAAAAGTAGTAGAGAATAAAACCGAAGTGAACATGACAGAGGAAAACGTGACGGAGGAAAATGTTACCCCAGAAAAAGAGACGGTTCCTGAAACGCCTGCCGGCAGAACCTTCGAGAGTCCTACACCTTTAGAGGAGGTCTGGCTGGGTTTTCTTGATCTTCTGGGTCTCTAAGAGGTCAGAGAACCTTTTCAAGTATCTTACCGTAGACCGGTCTGGTTATCAGAACTCCAGCAAGAACGCCGATTATGGTTGTGATCGCAAAGCCCCTCATCATCCCTATACCTACGAAGCCCAGGACGGTCATGGCCATTATGGTGGTCGCTGCTGCCGTAAATACTATAAAGAAAGCTCTCTTAATCCTTCTTTTCGTGGAGTATTTGCTATCGTCTTTTCCTTCTCTCAGAGTCTCCGAGGTTATAACAATCTGATGGTCCACCGAGGAACCCACGGCTGCTATTATACCGGCTATAGCCGGCAGATCTATAGTCCAGTTTATTATAGAGGCCACGCCTAGGATTATGACAACCTCAGAGAATGAAGTTATAAGTACGGGGGCCATTATCTCCTTCTTTCTGTATATGAAGAATATTATCGCGGTAACTACAATTATGGCACCCAGACCTGCTACTATGGATGAAAATATCATCTCCTCTCCCAGTCTCGGGCTTATGGAGTCCAGCTGCACCTGTTCCAGTTCTACAGGAAGCCTTCCACTGTCTAGCACCGACTGGAGCCGGCTCATCTCCTCCCTGGCCTCTTCCCTCGTCTCCCTCGTTCCTGTTATCATGGGCTCGTTTACCACGTCGCCTATGAGCCCAGGTTGTATGCCAAGCTCGGTTACAGGATCTCTGTCCATGAAGAGATGTATCATGGAGTCCTCGTGGCCCTCTGTCAAAACAGCGAACCTCTCGGCACCCTCATTGGATATGAGAACTCTGAACCTGAACTCATGTAGTCCTGTGTCTCTGTCCTGGGTGACATATGCGTCCCTTCCGGACTTGTAGACATGCCGTATGTCCTCGGAGTCGTATATCTTACCGGCTATTACAACCGAATCGTCTGTTATATTCCAGGTCTCAAAGGTTATCTCCATGTCTTCGACACCTATGTGCGTCTCTCTAACAACTACTTCAAAGGTCTCATTCTCCTGCAGAAGTGTATCGCCGTAGTAGAAGTCTCCATTTTGCCTCGTAATAGTATGTGTCTCTCCACCGAGGGTAAATTCGGCCTCGGTATCATTGTTGAAGCTTATTTCCCTTGGTATGTAGGCCTCAAACTCTCCTGTTCTCTCCAGAAGTTCCCGGACCACGTCCCTGCCAACACCTGCTGCCTCGATCTGTATGTAATCGTTGCCAAGTGTCTCGAACTCCATCTCCTCTAGCCCGAAGACGTTCAGCCTGGTTCTCAGAGCTGTTATGGTTTTATCAAGAAGCTCGTTCTTCTCCGTTTCATTCAGCCCTTCCTCGAACTGTGGCTCAAGAAGGACACGGGTTCCGCCTATCAAATCCATCCCCAGGTCGAGGTTAACCATCCTGGCTTCGTCCACGATGAGTCCGAGTCCTGTGCCGTCGGCCTGTACTATAACCAGCTCTTCAGATGTCTGGACGTTCATTGTTCCTTCGTAGTTTTCAAACTCCATGAGATCAGTCGGAGAATCTATAGGCACCTCGTTTATGCTTATTACCCTGTCGCCCTCCTGGATCCTGCCCATAAAGGGCGAGCCCTCCTCTATGTTCGTCACAACCACGCCACTGGCAAACGGGTTGGAGAAAAGTGCAAACATGGAAAGGGCCAGGGCTACGATAAGTATCCAAACTCTCCACTCGTCCATCAAACTCTTTACTGTATCTATCATCTTTCCACCCACCATCTGATTATTGAAGCGTTTCCAAACCATGTTGATATGAAGTCAATCGCAAGTGCTATTATGAGGACCGAGGCCACCTCTCTGAGAGCCTGGGCCGTTGTCGCGATGTAGAGTACCGCCAGGGCGGACAGCGTAGTAATCGTCATCCCCATAGAGGTCTTCATTGCGGAAAAGGTTCTCTCTGATACTGTTCCCTTCCTTCTCTTCATGACCCTGGTTACAAGTACCACATCGGAGTCCACTGAATAACCTATCACCAGCAGGAGGCCTGCAAAGGACGCAAGTGACAGTGGAATCTGAAACACCTGCATAAGGGCGAGAACCACTATCATATCCATGCTCACTGCGTATATTATGGCAATAAAGGGTATGAAGTCTCGGAAAACAAAGAACACAACTATGCCCATGAATATAAATGCTGCTATAAGTGCAAGCCTGGACTGCCTCCAGAAACCTTCGGCTAGGCTTGGGTTCACATGATTAAATGTATAGTCTTCCACCTCTACGCCACTGTCTCTCAGTATATCAAGTATTTCATTCTCTGTAACATCTATACCTGTCCTGACCTCCAGTCTTCTAGCCGTGGGAGATCTCGATTCCCTTATCTGTGTTTCAACTCCTGCGTCTGCAAACTGTCTCTCCAGCCGACGGACATTGATGTCCATTCCCTCGGGAATGTCGGCAGTTAGCTGGTTGCCTCCGCGGAGTGTAAGACCTTTGAGAAACCACTCGCCGGCCTCTTTCTCCCCTCTTTCCCTACCCATGTTGTAGTAGAGAAAACCGGAGGAGAGTATAAGGAGGACTAGAGAGACCGTAAACAGCATTCTTTTGTCTGCGCCGTCGTACCACTTCTGTAAGCTCTTTATGGTCTTATCGAGCATACTAACCCCTTTTATATCTCAGCCCTATTAAAAATTAACCAGGACTCAGGTCTATAACTGTCCGTAAACAAATAAAAGGTTTAAGAAGGTGGTTCGATTTACGACATAACCGTTGTGGGTGCCGGTCCCGTAGGATCACACCTAGCAAAAGAGTTCGCACTTCGTGACTACAGAGTTCTGGTTCTGGAAAAGGGTGAAGTCGGGAGACCTCTCAAAGGAACCGGGCATGTATCCGTAGATATATTCGACCACGTGCCGAAGGACGATGACTTCGTGGAGAAAGAAATACGTGGCGGTGTTTTCCACAACCGCTTCGGAAGCTACTCCTTTCGTAGAGATGAGGTGACATCCTACGTACTGGACCGACCGAAGTTCGACCGCTCCCTGTTCCAGAGAGCAAAGGAATCGGGGGTTGAAGAGGTAAGAGAGGGGTTCGTGAACTGCAAACATAAAAGAGGAAAGGTAATAGTTGAGACCGAGGAAGGGACCTACGAAACAAAAATACTCGCGGGTTGTGATGGACCGACATCGGATGTCAGGGTATCGGCAGAGTTCGAAAAACCAGGCCTCTTCCTGCATGGAATCTTTACGAAACAGATAGAGGTCGGTCCAATAGAGCAGGACTATGTAGAGGTTTTCCTCGATGCATCGAAGGACTTCTTTGGCTGGAAGGTTCCGAGGACGGAAAGTTTCGAATACGGCCTGGCGGTTGAGCTGGGAGGGGACAGCAGGAAAGCACTGGAAGAGTTCGCAGACGAAGAAAACTTCCACATAGCAGATATACACTCCGGCCTGATACCGATACTACCTCCGGAAAAAACAACCAAAGGAAGGGTCTTCCTGTGCGGTGACGCAGCCGGTCAGGTCAAACCCTTTTCAGGTGGAGGCCTCATCTACGGGCTTACAGCAGCAGAGATAGCTGCCGAAAAAATAGACCCGGACGATGCAACCACCCTTTCGAAATACGAGGCGAAGTGGAGAGAGGAGCTGGGGGATGAAATAAAGTTTGGAAACAGGATAAGAAAGTTCTACAAGCTCCCGTTCTTCCTCAGAGCACCGTTCCTGTGGGCCGGTAAGAGGATGTCGAAAAACGCACATATGGACAGACCCAGCACTCTGCTGAGGTAGAAGTCAAAGAGAAACCGAGCCTACTCTTTCTTGTCTTCGGTTTTCGTACCACCAAAGCTGTACTCCTCTTCGCCCATGTAGATATTACGATAGTAGTAAAAGACTATCAGTACTGCTACCAGGGCTATAATCAGAGCCATCCAAACCCAGGGACTGTCTTCTTCCGGTGGCTCCTCGTCCACCGGTTCATCTTCCACGTCCTCCTCTTCGTCGTCGGGTATCTCTTCCTCGACAAGTTCTTCACCTGAAACTGCGAAGTAAGAAAATCCTGGTGTCCTCGCTTCATAAGTTATTTTGTCTTCGGCTTCAGAAACCATGTCCGTCTCCAGTCTCTCCCAGCCACCATCTACCCATCTGTTAAGGTATACCCTTTCCGGATCTATGTTCTCCTCGTCCACCCAGGACCTGTTAACGTCGAACTCTACGGTCGCCTCGTCAACATTATCCTCCTCCAGGTTCTCCGCCTCTATGCTCATATAACGGTAGGTCACGCCTGTGACGTCTACATCAACATCGGCCGGCCTATCATCCTGCTTCGTCACTGTAATAGTAACATCATTTGCCTCGTTTACCACGGATATACTTATCCTCTTCACACCAAGTTCCTCCGACTTCTCTATCTCCATACTCTCCACCACGCCTGGAGTTATACTATCCCACGATCTGGCCTCCACGGGGAGTTCTGGCACGGGTTCTGAAGGAGGCGATGTTACTATACTTCCACCACCACTTGAGGGCCTTGTATCTTCTTTAAACTCGGCGGTTATAGTGTAATTATCAAATACATTTAGAGTAGTGCCAGACGAACCGATATCTCCAACTTCATCTACATCACCCACCCACCCGTCAAAGCCGTAATCAGAATCAGATTCTGCCTTAAGATCGACAACAGTTCCATTTACGTATTCAAAGGTTCCCTCTCCGGGCTCAGATACAACGCCCCCGGAGGTTGAGCTTATGTCAAGACTATATTTTTCAAACTCCCCGACAGCAAAGTAAGAGGCCTCTGTTGTCTGGAACTCACATGTACCATCATCTTCGGAAACATCACAGTTCAGGTCAATCAATCCTGTCTGTGTCCACGGCCCGGTTTTGTTCTGTGATTTAACTATATCAAAGGTCTCATTCTGGTTTTCTACGAGATCAGAAAGATTTAGCTGTATGGTTACCGGCTCGCTGAACACCAAACCTATTCCATCAGATATTCCAAACTTAAGAGAATTATTTATGATTCCATTACTGGCCTCTAGTATTTCTTTGTCAACGTCAGAAGCATTAATGGCGAAGGCCGGGAACTGTGATCCGTCTTTACTATCAATTACCGTGCCTTCCGGTAATGTTATGTTTGTATTTTGTATTTCAATGTTCCATTCCTCCAGCACTTCAACACTCGTGGTGGAACCGGGATCATCTCCTTCTATCCATAGTGAAACATCGTTTAGAACCGGGTGCACTGTTCCGAACTTGATTGTGAAATATTCTTCACTTGGATATGCATAGTCAATGAAGTTGTCTTCAAATATATTGTCTCCAGGAAGATCTTGATCTATTTCTGAATCTGCAATCATAATTCCTGCATCACTTTTTGAGAATGTATTACCAGAAACCGAAGCCTCAGATTCCATAAGTACTAGTCCCATACCAGGTTCATCTTCATCTTCCATCCCTTCCGTTGTTATATTTGTTATAATATTATTACTTATATCCAGACCTGAAACACCAAAGGCCATCAATCCCGCGAAACTTTCACTGATCGTAAATCCATCTATTCTGACCTCATCAGACTCTAAAATTAGAACAGGGAGTTCTTCATCGGCTCCTCTCAAAACTGTTTTTCCAGCGCTGCCAGAAGATATCAAATCAACTGGTCTCTGTAAAATTATATTTTCACTGTACTCTTCCTCGTGAACATTCACAGTCCCGTTGCCTGCAACTCCTTCGATTCCCGATTGTACTGTATTGAAGTGTGTTCCGTTAACCTCTTCCTCCGGCAGGCTGGCGTTGACCCAGACCTCATCGTCCCTAACAGAGAACTCCTTGAAATCATGGCCTAGTGACTCACCGACCCTTGTAATATCACCCTCCGTTATATTGATCTGAACTAGCTCCATGGTGAAGTTCCACCTCCCGGGCGTTGCAGATTCTGTAAATTCCATATCTTCTATAAACATCGTGGATAGTTCCTCTAACCATTCTGACATGTTGCCGTGCAAATCATCATTAGAAACAGCCCAGTACAAAGTACCTGTATCGCCATCTATCCAATTCTCGAGTTCTGTACTTGTGCTGTTGTATGCCTTTATGTTATTATCTTTCTTTTCTACGTAGGCGTCTCCCCAGTCCAGTTGTTCCTCAGTGAAGTCAGAACCTTCTGGAGCAGTAATGTTCCAGACAACGCCGAAGTCCTCTGCTTCCTCCTCAAGATTAAATGCTTCTGCGCTCAGGGAAACTTCAATATCCCGTTTCTCTTCTATGTCGAAATCGGGGACTGCATCCAGAGATACAGGCGGTGCATATCCTTCTGTATTTACACCAACACCCGAAAAGTGCGGTATCTCAAACCAAACAAGACTCCTTTCCGTATCTTTGTAACATAGACCTTCCGTGAGGTCTTCATTATTTTGATCACACTCTACGCCTGTACCGTTCAAGTAGGTCTCATAATCAGTATCTACATATGCCTGGTAGTGTGATCCTACATCGTCCGTACTGTTCTCAGACGCGTTCCAGACAACTTCCCATTCTTCATTGTAGAGGAAAGGTATATGTATTGTCAGGTTATCCGAAACTGTTTCGTTATAGGGCATTGAAACTAGAACCTTGTCGTATATCTGCGGCCCTGTACTGCCGAACCTCCACAGATATTCGAAGCCTTCGCCCTCTGTGGAACCTGGACTTGAATCAAACACTGCATCTGGTGCAGTTGATCTCGAAGCATCGACGTTAGAGTAATGAACCGTTACATTGTTTTCTTCATTTGTCATCCTGAAGCTTGTATCGCCGCCTAGAATGTTCATCAGCATCCTATCGAAAAGCATACGAACCATCAATGGATGTTGATCTTCCATTGCCTGTATCCCGTCCTCGTCTTGAGGATAAGGTGTATCAGCCGTGTCTCCTCTGAATAAAGATGTAGAAATTTGTGGTGTATCACCATCTATAATCATGTTATCCTCGTTAAACTCTTCTAGTTCTATTACGACTGGGTCTTCACCTTTCAACATATCCTCTGTCAGCCGGACGTTCCTTGGTGCAAAACCTTCTGAAAATATATGTACATACATACCATCCCGACCAAAGGCGGGAACTTCGAAGTATCCAGAATCGGAGTTTGTTGTATGTATACCTGAACTTCTCCTCCAGATG
>JAKOPB010000096.1 GCA_022257805.1 Nanobdellati archaeon | reverse complement strand
TGAAGGTCGTGGCGTGCTTCTTGGTTATCTCTGCTTCGATCTTTACGCTCATTAGTTTGTTGTTTGTTTTCTGAGTTTATAAAATCGCCATTCAAATCCTGAGAAGGGCCATGATAAAAAGAAAAGAGATGGGGATTTAGAGGGCGTCTGACAAACAAAAGAACAAGACAGTGTATCTATATTATTTTTCTTCAAGAACTGAAAGTAGTTTTTCCTTGAAGCCGGGTGCAAAGGAATAATAGTCTCTGTTCTCTATGCCTTCGAGTATCTCCTTCAGTTCCTCGGAATCCTCAATTACTCCGTCCCTGATACAGGCCTCAAGAAGGGTCTCAAGGTCGTATACATCAATGTCCTCCGACATTGCCCTACTACCTAAATATGTATCGTCGGTCAGAAGAACTTCGTCCCTGTTATCAGCAATAACAAGACACTCGGAGTCTGCAACACCGAGTGGACCACCTCTACCCAGAACCTCCTCCTTAGCCTGATTTTCTTGGTTACTGAGGCTAGTCAACTGAAGCCATTTGTCTTCAGTTACCTCGCCGAAGGTCCTTGCATCGTATATCCTATCGACAAAGTCGTATCCCTCTATCCTCTCATCCCTGAACTCTTCCATAACAGAAGGCGTAGTCATCACCTCACCGAAAAGCTCTTTCAGAAGGTCAAGTCTCCCGACTTTCGCAAGAGAACTCAAAATATTGTTGTCAACCAAAACCATAGAAACCTACGCCCCTTCAGCAAGCTCTTCGGCTCTGTCGGACCTTTCCTCCTCGGAAATAAACCCTCTCTTAATCTCAACGCCTCTTCTCTTCAGCACCTCTTTCATCTTCTCTGTATTGACCCCAGCCAGTTCTGCCGCCCTGTTCAGAGTTATTTCTTCCTTCTTGTACTCCTCGACGGCAAGGGTAATCCTCAGCTCAGGTCTCTCCCTGAGAAGGGCTCTGTAGGCCTCCTTCTTCAACTCCTCCTCGGACATATACCCTTCCTTCGAAAGGATGCTAAACTTTTCATCTAGTGATTCTTCCATATTACCACACACCTTAATTGTTCCTGAATCTATTTAAATCTGGTTTTGTTACCGAGAAAAATAAAAGAATAGGAGGTTTAGAGGGCGTCTGCCATGTCCAATACTCGTTAACATTTATTTCCCGTTTGGCCTTGACGAGAAAACGGAGGGAACTAGATTCCGAGCCGAAAACAACAGCGTTCACCTGGGATACCGCTATTCCCTGCCGGGCCTGTAGACATCCAACCACTCAACCCTCTCAAAGTCGCTGTCCTTCGTAGCTATGCTCTCTATACCGTGAGACTTTATGGTCTGGAGAATAGTCGCATCGTGAGGCCTTAACCTGTACTTTCGCACATTTGTTAGTCCCTCTCTAAAGTTCCGTTTCTTCGTGTCAAGTACCAGGATAGGAAGTCCGAAAAGTTCCTTTACGTTTGAAATGCTTCTCTCCAGCTTGTTGATTTTTTCAGGGCTGTCTCTTAGTTCCACGCTTGCCTCGGAAATACTTATGTCCTCTATATTTGAAATCTCTATAAGCATACTCTTGTAGAGAACCTCGTCCAGAACGTTTACTGATGTAACTCCCAGGACATCCGTCTCCTCAACTCTCCTCAGAAACTCAAGGCAGGGCGGCCCGAACTCTTCGTGGGAACTGAACTCATAGATGAAGATGTTGGAATCGATGAAAACTACTTCGCCGGAATCGATTTCCTTGAGTTTCACAGATCCCACTTTTCGGTTCTGACAAGTTTGTCTATTTCTTTTTTATCATGTTCCAGACTACCGTAGAGTCTAGAAACTATTCCCTTTTCCTCTACCCGGAAGGTAACCTCCTTGCCGGTAACACCTTTACTCTCCTTGATCTCTATGGGCATATTACCACACACCTTAATTGTTCCTGAATCTATTTAAATCTGGTTTTGTGACCGAGAAAGATAAAAAGAAAAGATAGGGGATTTAGAGGGCGTCGATTTCTTTGAGATCCTCTTCGACCCTCTTTACCGCTTCCTTGACGTCTTCAATGGAGCGTCCTCCGGTGCAGACTATCTTCCCTGATCCGAAGAGAAGGAAAGCCGCCTCCGGCTCCTCTATACGGTACACAAGTCCCGGAAACTGCTCGGGTTCGTACTCTGCGTTTCTGAGTGTGAAGGCTATCTCGTTGAGACGT
>JAKOPB010000045.1 GCA_022257805.1 Nanobdellati archaeon | reverse complement strand
TAGTAAACCTGCCCGTCCTTTTGGGCCTCCTTGAAGTCCATTATACCCATACTTTCCGTCGCGTTCACAAGGTCTTCGTTGTCGGGGCTGTCCAGGATTCCGTAGGAAATTTTGAGAAGGGCGGACGAAAGGTAGTTCGGGTCCATGTACCTTGCCGAAAACTTGTCGGCATAGTACTCCCTGACCCTGGAGAGATAGTATACGAGGTATTTGCCTATGATATAGAAGACGTAAGATACAACCGCTATACCTACTATGAGACCCTTTCCCTTGCCTCCTCTGCTGTTGCCCCGCATGGATCTGAGGAGCCTTGTTCCCACGAGGTACAGGAGCTGGACTATTGTATTGGCAACGGTCATGATTATGAAGTCCCTGTTAGTTATGTGTCCCAGTTCATGACCGTACACGGCAGCCGTTTCGTTTTCGTCCAGGTACTGAAATATTCCTTCGGTCACTATTATTCGGGAGTTCCACCTTCCCGAACCGTAGGTGAAGGCCTGGGGATTCGAGTCCTCTATTATCCCAAGCTTGGGTAGACTGTAGTCGTAGTCCCCGGTAACGACCTCTATTAATCTGGCGGACTGAGGAGAAACTTCCTTCAGGTCCTCAAGACTGACCCAACGCATATCGTAGAAGTAGCTGTATATGAAGTCGGATATCTTTGGACTGACCAGCCATACTACAAAGTTTACAAGTACGACGCCGATAACAACCACATAGAAGTTGAACACCTCAAAGAATACCGCAAGGCCACCCAGAACTGCGAACAGAAGCGTGAAAAGGAGACCGAGGGTCACTGCCGAAGCAAGCGCCAGTCGCATACTATCTATTTGAATAATTTTATTTAAAAGACTTTAGATGGTAACCAGTCCCTGCTGAAGAAGTTACAATTAGGAATAAGGAGGCCGGGACCGAGATTTGAATTCCCGTGCCTACTATGGATAGGCATCCCGGGCTAAGGGCTCCACAGGCCCTCGTGCTAACCGCTACACCATCCCGGCCATACGACCTATAAACAGTTAACGAGTGCTTTTAAATTCTTTTTGGGTCACATCTTCGATTTTTACTAGCTCTTCTTCACCAGACTCCATCTCCTTCACTGTAACCTTACCTTCGTCCAAGTCCCTCTCACCGACTATTATAACCTTCTCGGCTCCTATATAGTTCGCGTAGTTGAGCTGCGCCGAAACGTTCCTGTCCTTCAGGTCTGTTTCGACGACGAGACCTTCGCCCCTGAGCTCCCTGACAATTTCCGTTGCTTCTTCTACTACGCTTTTCGATACTGGGAGCACGTATACATCCGTCATCAGTTTCTCCTTCGGCCAGACATCTTCCCTCCTCATAAGCTCCTCGATCACTGCGTCGCCTATAGCGAAACCAACGGCCGGAACCTCCTCACCACCGAACAACTCAACAAGCTCGTCATACCTCCCACCGCCACATATCGCCCGTAGCTCCCCTTTCTTATCAAAGACCTCAAAGACTAGGCCCGTGTAGTAATCCAGGCCTCGGACTATCGACATGTCCAGCTTAACATTTTCCAGAACACCGTAGTTCTCAAGTATCTCTGCAAGCTCCTCCATCCTCTCAAGTGCTCCCTCCACATCGCCGGAGACCAGCTCCTCGAGATCGTCCAGCTTTTCATTAAGAGGGCCCTTTATACCCACTATATCATCAATTCTCTCTGCTCTGTCTTTGTCAAGGCCAATGTCCATCAATTCCTCCAGAAACTCTTCAGGGGACATCTTCTCCCTGTCGTCTATAACTTCCATAACCTTTCTCTTATCCTCTACATCCTCCTTGTCCAGCACCTCTTCGACGAGGTTTCTATCGTTTATTAGAACTTCTACAGCCTTTTCAACGCCCATTTCCCTCATAATTTCGACAAGAACCGTTATTATCTCCGCATCCGCCTCCACGGAATCGGCGCCAAATATATCAACGTCCGTCTGGTAGAACTCCCGCAGTCTCCCTTTCTGCGTCTGCTCGTACCTCCACCGCTTCGATGTCGAGTACCACTTAACGGGCTCGTTCAGTGACTTTTCCTTTGCCAAAACCCTGGCCCTGGAGGGCGTCTGCTCTGGAATCAAGGTTACCTTCCTCTCGCCCTTGTCCTCGAAGGAGTAGGTCTGATCCACCAGCTCCTCACCACTTTTCACTTCAAAGAGCTTCATCTTCTCCAGTGACGGGAGATCTATCTCCCTGAAGCCAAAACTCTGTACAACTCCTTCAATCCTCTGGAAAACTTCTCTCCGCGCGACCATTTCCTCGGGCAGGAAGTCCCGGAAGCCCTTGAGACTTTCGAATTCCATAGAAAATACCTTTTGTTTCAACAATTAAATATAATGGCACCAGAACTTACTTTAAACCAGATCGTCTATGCGTATATTCTTCTTGTCCTTGCTGAATGCCGACGGTAGATAGATGTAATACTCACCTTCTTTCATCTCAACGATAAGCGGTATCTCCTCCAGGAGCTTTCTGAGGTTTATCTCGTATACTCCAGGCTCCTTGACCTTTATCGATTCGAGGTCGAACTTCATTGCTTCCTTTATCCTCTCTTCGACCTCCTCCTCTTTCTCGAGCTTGTCCATGAACTCCTCTACGTCCTGTACTATCGAGTCCCTTTCGCTGTCGCTTATCTTCCTACCGCCTTCGAAAACAAAGAGCTTCTGACCGCAGTTGCTACATCCTTCCATAAGCTCGTCGGAATCCTCTTCCAGAACCTTGCCGCAGTTAAGACATTTATGTGGCATAGAATCACTCCAGTTTGGCTATCATAGATATTGCGTCCTTGTCCTCCTTCACCTTCTCCATGACGTCCGACGATCCAACTATAAGCAGACCGTCCTTTTTCTCCTTTCCTGTTATACTTGCCAGAATTCTTTCAAACCAGTTCTCCCTTGAATCGAACCCCGAGAACTCTACCCCAGGAAAGTCCTCGTCACATTCCTCCATAGACTTCTCGATCAACTGTGCCTTCTCCTCTGCGTTGAGTGCTTCCTCGAGAACCAGTATATTCTCGTCCTTCACACTGTCCATTATGAGATCCAGTTTCTCCTCGAAGGCCTTCTCCTGAAGCCTCAGCTTCGAGAGAAACTCTATTTTAACTCCGTCTTTTTTCTTTTTCTTCTTCGCCATAGTGCCACCTCAAACGCTTTCCACTACTTTCTTGTAGAGGTCTTCCATGTTTTCCTTTTCCTTGGCAGATATCTTCGTGAAGTTGTACTGTGGAAACGCGTCCTTTATGCTCTCGGGTTCGGCATCGTCCAGATCCGTCTTGTTTGCAACCAAAATTATAGGAATGTCCTTGGCCTCCAGGTTTCCAAGTATTGTAACGTTAACCTGTGTGTAGGGATCCTCGGTCGAATCGAAGACAACTAGAACGGCATCCACCTTGTCCAACCACTTTATCGCTTCCACCACACCCTTCGTGGCCTCCTTGCTTCTTACCTTTGCCTCATCCTCGTTGATCCCGTGCTCCACGAACTCCTTGTAGTCCACCTTCGTAGAAATACCGGGCATGTCAAGGAGGTTCATGGATATCTCCTTTCCGTTGCTCTGCAGACGTACCTTCTCCTTCTTCTGAACTACCCTGGTTTCGTGCGGTACCTCAGAAGCAGTCCCCATCTCCTCTCCTGTAAACTCTTCAGAAATTCTGTTTGCAAGAGTGGTTTTACCAGTATTTGGAGGTCCGTATATACCGAGCTTTATTTCGTCTTTCTTTCCAAAAAGGTTCGCAAACAATCGCTTCAACTTCTTAAACATCTCTACCAGAATAAAGTTCTCAGTGAAAATATAAAAGTGTTCTTATCGGCCGGGAAAATCAGCCCTCCGAGGTGAGTATCTCACAGCTCTTCAACTCCGTGCCCTCGACAACTGCAACCATACAGCTTTTCTTCTCCGAATCAACTCCCGTGGCACTGCCTGGATTCAGAAGAACTGTTCCTCCCTTATCTGTTCTGAAGGGCTTGTGGGTATGGCCTGTGACCAGGATGTCCGCCTTCAATAGATCTGCGAACTCCATTAGCTTTTCCGGGCGGCTCCTGTCATCCACATCCTCCTCTACATCAGCCTGGTTTCCGCCGTCAATCATGTCTTCGATCTGGTGGCCATGGACAACGCCAAACTTCATCCCTTCTATGGTCACGAGATCCTGCTCGGGGAGATCAACGTAGTCATTTTCACCCTTAACCACGCGTACGTCTGCTCTCTCCAGAAGATCGTCCAGGACCGCATCCCCCTCGAGATCTCCTGTACATATTATCATATCACAGTTCTCCGCCTCTTCCAGAAACTCCTCTGGAATCTCATCTGCGTCTTCCGGTATATGCATATCGCCTA
>JAKOPB010000012.1 GCA_022257805.1 Nanobdellati archaeon | reverse complement strand
CATGTGAGCTTTATTCAAGAAACTTCCCTGAAAAGGTCATAGAGATCGTAATGGGCCACGGCGGTGAAACACATGAGGCCGTGCCAAAATCGGACGAAGCCAGGATTCTTCACCACGCAGATTCCCTTGATGCAGAGATGAAAGAAGAAAACATGTTAGGAGGAGGTGCAATATTTGAACTACAAGAAGAGTAGAAGGTTTCTGGAAGGTTTGGAAAGACCTACAATAGTCTACCACAAAGATGCTGATGGTGTATGTTCTGCCTCCCTGATCCAGGAAGCCATCTCAGGTACTGCTGTTCCAAATGATGGTCCCGGGATACAGCTCAGCGATGGACTCATGGAATCTCTGAAGGACAGCGAGAGCGTAGTATTCCTCGACATACCGGTCGATCAGCTATCCGTAACTGAAGAACTGAAAAAAAAGGTATTTGTCCTAGATCATCACCCACCAGAAAGAAATCTAACAAGCAGCAACATTTTACACCAAAACCCAAGGTTCGAAAATCCAGACGATTATCTACCTGCCTCATATCTTGTCTACAAACTACTGGAAGACCCAAAAGGTATCGCATGGAAAGCCGGTGTCGGGGTTGTTGGCGATCATGGTGTGGAGGACTGCCAGGATTTACTGGAAATTGTCGCCGAGGAAAATCCTGATATCATCGGTGGAAAGAGTTACACGTACAATGAAATGAAGGACAGTAAGCTCGGTATGATAGCCGACATGATAGAGGCTTCAAAGGTTGTAGAAGGTCTCGATGGCATAAAAAAGAGTCAAGAAATTATGAAAAATGCAGTGGAACCAAATGATATCTTCAAAACCGAACTCAAGGACTTCTATGAGATATATATCAAAGAACTTGAAAAGGAGAAAACCACCTTTGAGGAAGAGGCTGAATACTTCCCAGAAACCGATTCATATCTGTACGAAATAAGATCCAATTACTCTCTGGTCTCTGATCTTGCAACGAATATGTCGAATGAAAAACCTGAATCTGTGATAATAGTTTATCAGAAGGAAAGCTACGGCATGAAGATATCCGGCAGATGTCAAAACGGCAGGGAGGATGTCTCCCAGATACTGAAAAAATCGATAGGTAGACACGGTTCAGGTGGAGGGCACCCGGAGGCAGCGGGCGGTTTTGTCAAAAGAAACAAGGAAGATATCGTACTGGAAAGATTCCGAGAAATCCTAGAAGGTATTAGTTAACGCTTCCGAGCCAAAATAAAACCATGATCTCCTTCGTATGGATCCAGTTCTAGGAAATCAAATATATCAAAATCCTTCTCCAGACCGGGTTTTATTTCCTCGTATATTTCCTTCGGTTCCTTCGAAACGTCTATTGCCCGGGCCTTTACTGCTATCATAATCCATCCATCCTCTCTCAAAAACTTCTTTGCATTGCGTCTGAGAATCTTTATCTGGTCGGGCTGAGCAACGTCCTGATACAGTAAATCAACCTTCTCTACCCAGTTATATTCTTCAGGCTTTCTGGCGTCTGCAAGTATAGGAACCATGTTACCTCTTCTCTCACATAACTCAAGTAAATCTCTCATGGCTCTCTCTGAAAACTCAACGAGATAAACTATACCTTTTCTTCCGATGATATCGGAAACGTGTGACGGTGTGGTCCCCTGTGCTGCACCAAGATAAAGCACCTTTGTACCTTCCTTCAATGGGAACTTATCAAGACCTCTCCTCAGTGCTGCAGATAGTTTGGACCTATTAGGATCCCAGCGTCTATACTCGACGCCATCTCGCTTTATAAGCTCTTCGCCATATACTTTCTCTCCCGGATCAAGGTTAACTGTATACAGATCTCCTTTTAATTCAAAGACGTTTTCAAAGATCTCATCCATTTCTTATCTCCTCCAGTTCCTCTTCCAGCTCTTCCTTGTACTCCTTCCCCTTGAACTTACCTGTATAGTGGTCCGTTCGCGCGGCCATCATTAATTTGGAAGCTATAGCTCTTGCAGCTTTTCCGCGCTTACCCTCTGGCGTCTGCTGTATGTATGGGTGGTTGAAGATAACGCCGTGTTTAGGAGGCTTCCCTCCACCCTTTAAATGACGGAAAAGGGCCTTTTCAGCACCAAGTAGCTGTATCTTTGAGGAGGGCATTCTTGCCAGTTTCTTGAGGGATCCGGCCAAAGAAACAAGCTGAGCGGCCATTTCCGAACCTATCAAAAATGTAAGGTTCGGTGTTACGTCCTCCATAACCTCCTCCAGATAGCCCTTAAGTTCATCTATCTGCTTGTATATGCCGCTGACTTGCCGGGCAAAACTTCTCATTGCCTCTATATCCACTTTGTCAAGATCTATTCCCATCGAACCCTCGAAGTCTTCGAACTCCCTTCTGCTTTCCAGATCGGCCACAAGCTCCGCATAACTTTCATTTTCCTCTATTTTGAGCTCTGGGTAGTAAAGACCATACCACTCCCGCAGCCTCTCGGACAACTCGTTGGAAACTCTCCTGAGGTCCTGCAGAGCAGAAACGGCCTGTGCCATGACCTTGTCCTTTTTCACCGACGATTTTATGCCATCCCTTGTCTTGAGAACCTGTAAATCGCGAATAATCTCGTTGAACTGTTCATCGTTATCCACAAAACCCGATTCCTTCGAAAGCTCCCTTAGATTTTCCCGAAGATGTTTCCTTGCAGATGTTTCATCCTTGACCTCCACATTGAAACCTTCGATCTCGAGAGGAAACTCGGTAATTATATTTTCGGCATCGAGGTCCCCAAGAACTGCCTCAAGCTCTTCGACGACCTTTCCTTTTTTCAGGTCATCCAATTTACCCTGTATTTCTTCCGCATCCCTGGGAAAAATAGAAGATTTCACAACATTTTTCCCTCTGTCGAAGGCAAAAACTCCAGGTACTTCCGCAGTGAGGAAAACAAAGTTTTCGTTTGACATACTCCACCTTTCTTATAACACATCAACTATTAAAAATATAAACCCTTGACACAAAATAAAAATTGTTAAGGAATGTCCAAAGGACAAAATCTCGTCGTTTCAGCAATTGTTATGATACTTATAGTGATAACAGTAGTTGCGGGTATTCTTATGTTTGGAACCGATCTCCTTGATGACGTATTTAGAGCAGGAGAAGAGAGGACGGAGGAATTCATCGAAGAAGCCGGATCTGGGATTGCAATTAGACATGTCTATACTGAAGAAAGAAAGGTGGAAATAGTGAATATAGGCGATGTATCGATTTCTAGCGAATCTTTTAGAATCTTTCTGGACGGAGAGCTTGCAGAACACGAAACTGAATACTGTGATAGGCTTCTCCAACCAGGTGATAGGTGCAACCTAACCTTGGATGACCCCTACTAAACTCAAATAAAATCAATTTAGATGAAATTCGTAAAATATACCACCGATAGAATGAAGAAAAAGAGCTATCATACATTTTTTTTCATTGCACTTTCAATTTCCTTAACCGTAGTCCTATCGACTAACGTACTGGCAATTAATGATTGTGGGTTTTGCTGGCCAGAAGGTTATAGTTGGGGTACAGGTTATTTTGACGGTGTAACCACAGAGGATGACCCAGATGATGAGAGTAGAACTGATGCTGAATACCTGGCACTCGAGGAGAATGTCTTCGAGGGGTGGTGGAATACAACAGTAGACTTTGGAGATTCTGTTACTGTAACGGGGTTGTGTGCAGATGCCGATGTAGATTCAGGAAATATCGACTTATGCTTGGCTAATAACGGCAACGAAGACTGCCAACCGATCTGGAGCGGTGACGGGTCTGGAGGTTGTGAGGAACTTGAAGTCGGGGGATTTGATGAAGTCTCAGACCTTCAAATCGGTGTAAAATTCGAGTTAGATAATAGTAATGGGGACAGGAACCTCACAACCTTACAACATCTCGATCTGTTATATACCGGTGTGAAGAGTACATGCGATGCTGACATGGATCAGGTCCAAGTAGAAAAAAATGCTGAAACAAAGACACTCTATGGCAATAATTTTAGCGTACGCAACCAACCCCAAGACTGTGGAGGAAGCGACAACACCACAGTCTGGAGATATACCGGCGACAAAAATACCTGTTTCCAAGGAACCGGAGATTATGATGCAACAGTCCATGTAGACCCTGATGAGGATGGCACAAAAATCGCTGACCGTGAATACACCTGTCTGATGCTTTGTGAGTACGAAATATACGTACGCGGCGAAAGAAACACCTGGGATAGTACTACAGAGACAATGGCATGTTAAAATGTGCGGGGGGCCGGATTCGAACCGACGAAGGTACTAAACCACCAGATCTCTCATCGGAGGTTTTCAAACTTGAGAAATATGCTCCATCGAAACTCAAATATAAACTTGAGTCTGGCCCCTATAGCCCTTGCGTTTGACCGCTTGGGTACCCCCGCAAAATACAAAAATAAGAGGGATGGAATGTTCAGCCTAGTCTATCCAGACTATCTCTGATGTTTCTGAGATCATTTTTCAGGTCTTTTACTGTCTTTGAGACCCCTGTCTCGGGTTCACTTACAATTTCACCAGTACCCTCTGGCCTTATGAACTTCTCGTCCATGGAAACCAAGGTATCTGCAAGACCTGCAATCTCATCTCTGAGACTGTCCATGCCCTTTCTCTTTGTTTCATCGACTTTGCCCATCAACTCGAACAGGTTCTTGAGATCATCAAGTGAACCTCTTATTCTTTCAAGATCCTGAAGTATCTGCCTGTACTTGTCGATCTTTACAAAAAGAGGTGCAAAGTCCTCTCCTGAGTCCTGCCTAGGCGGTTCTCTTGTCACATCACGAGTCACAGGAGGTCCTTCCTCATATCTCTCATCCTCTTCCACCCTTAAAGAAGGTTCTTCCATCTCCATGGACTCCTCGGTTCTCTGTTCATCAGAACCCTCTCTTCCTGAAGGTTCTTCTGGAACCGGAGGCTCGGGGGGTTCAGGCAATCCGGTTCTACCTCCCTCAACCTGTCTTTTAACCTCCTCCATTTCTCTCTTCTTATCATCATCACTCTTCCAAAAAGCCATATTAAAACCCTAGGTACTTTTACCCTTTCCCTATTTAAATATTTTCTTGGGGGCTATGGATTTAGTCACCACCAAATATGGATCCAAACCCTTCTGCGGCCTCCTGCTCCACGGTTTCCAGGGCTTCAACTACCTCTTCCTTCTCCTTTTCCTCTATCTCCTTGGCGAATTCACTAAGTTTTTCCCTAGCTTCCTTGCATATATCTTCATTTCCCTCAAGAACAACAAAAACTCCTTCGGAATCCAGTTCCAGTGCTTCGGAGTTCTTCTGTGTTATAGAAAGCCTCGAAACAGGATCCTCGTCAAGAACCTCTTTTAGTTTTGAACTTTCACTTTCGTCGACCTTGAAAACTATCTTCATAAAATCACCTACAAATAAAAGCAATACCTCGCTTAAAAGTCTTTGGGCCATGGCGACAGAAGAGCTATACAGAAATAAAAAATTTACAAAGGAAAATTGTTGGCGCCCGGAGCAGGATTCGAACCTGCGACAACATGGTGTCCGCGAAGCATCGTAACAGCCATGCGCTCTACCTACTGAGCTATCCGGGCTCCTGGTTGTGTTTGTCATCTAGAATTTAAATATATAATGCCACTAGAAACCAGGAGCGTTTAATTCCTTGAGTTTTGCAGGAAGATATTCGTCCACTACGTACTCGAAACCGTACCTCATCAAAGCCTGCTGCTCTGACTTTCTTCCTATTTCCTCCCATCTATCTAGTTCGTTTACGAGCCGATCATTGTTTGCGTATCTCGGGTCGTTCTTCAGCTCCTCCACTCTTTTGAAATCTACATCCCTCAGTTCATCCGATCTCAGCTTGTAGTTCTTTATATCCGAAGCCGTTACACCCAACCACTGTGCATCGGGAGTCGCAAGTCTCTCATTGATGTGAGCAGACTTCGCCGACCCGGCTATGATAACCATAGCTATGTGTAATCCCCAAGGATCCGAGTCAGTAAATATATAAGCAGGGATATCCTTGAGCTCGTTTATCCTTTTGATTATCCTTCTCGTCGCCCTTGTCGCCTGGCCTCCCAGATTCACGAGAACTGCATTGAACTTCTCGTGGGCGTTCTCCTCCATGAGACGGTTGTACATACCATCGGTCTCTATCGCGATGACCTTATCTGCGTTGCATTCAATTATTTCTGCCTCACATGTCCTTGGCCCTATGGACTGACCATCGGCAGAGTCCAGGCAGTTGACCTTCATCGTCTCTCCCTTCGGATTCTTAAACCGCAGGGTGATATCACCGTATATCGAACCCTTAGCCTTCGGATTTATCTTCAGTTCCTCACGGGGTCTCCCTATCATGGCTTCTATATCCTCGACCAGATCATCACTTCTGTCCTGTGTTTTGAACTTTAGCTTGTCGCCCCAGGACTCTGAAATATAGTAAAGCTCTCTCTTAGTGACATGTCGCTCTGATCCCATGAGTTCTTTTTTGCAGAAGCTCGCAACCTTCAACATCTGAGCAAGCCTCTTTACATGACGTATGTTTCCTGCATCTCTTTTGGTTTTCTTCTCACCCAGAATATAACATTTCAGGTTTTCATCATATACGATGTTAGATGTGGTCCGTGATGGTATCTGAACAGACGGAACTTCGTTGTTTCTTACTTTTTGAATTATGGTTTCCCCTATCTCTGTCAAACTTTGTGAAATTTCTTCATCAGTCATTCACATCACCCTCTTCAACTTCTTCAGCTTCCTCGACCTTTTCTACCAGTTCTTCATCTATAACTCTTTGCATTATAGGATCTATAGTTAATTCCTCACCTTCCTCTGCCAGCTCCACGGCGTTTTCCAGCACAAGCGGCATATAATTACTAAATATCTTTTTCCTTCGCTTTTCCTTCTTGCCCTTCTGCTTTCTTGAAAGATGTCTCTTCAGATCCCTTGCACACTCTTGAAGGGCAAGCTTTATTTCCTTTACTATCTTCGGGTATCTGGCTATAGACTCCTTCGACTCCGAAGTAAAGGGAACCCATGTCGAGCAGAGATGGACAAATATAACTGCAGGTCCCTTTGGGGTTCCGTTGCTCCCAGGCTGTTCAAGTCCGTATCGTTTCCAGTCTGTATTCTCCAGTGCCTTTGTTATAGCACAGGACGAGGACTGGTATAAAAGAGGTACCTTATTTGCATATCTCATGACTTTGACCTTGTCGCTCTCCATCTCCTCCAGTTCACCACCATAAGCTATTCCTACCTCCACCTGGAAGGGGTTGCCTCTGTAAACCTCTGGATCCCTCGATGACGAGGTTATGAACTCCGCGTCTATCTCTTTCCCAAGCCCGTTTTTAATCAGTTTCGCCCCTATTGGAGAAAGACAGTCTGTAGGTGGCCTCTGGATTTTGACCTTCTGCATAGCATCCAACAGCCCCTCCTGTTCACTGTGGTTGAGGTTTTCGGGCTTTTCGTCGGGATCCACCTCGGCCAGACGGCAGATCTCTTCTGCAGAAGTCCTACCAATTCTCGTGAACTCGTTCTGAAGGAAGGAAAGAACCTTGTTCGAATCGGTATTTTTCAACATCCTTCCAAGAACGCCCAGTTCCACTCCATAAGGATGTGGTTTTATTTCCTTTGGCTCCGGTGGTAACTTCTCTGCAGCCCTCTCAAAATCATAATCCTCTCCTTCTGGATTTGAATATTGTATCCTTGCGTAAGGATTGGCTATGGCCGTTTGCTTTAGATATTCATCAACCGAGTGGTATCTCTGAATATATTTTCCCTCTACAACGACTTTGATTTCCGTCCCAGGTTGAAAATCATCCTCCAGTTCCTTTTCTTTCAGTATCTCGGGCTCGTTCTTGATTGTATCTATCTTCAATTTGAACTGCTTAGGCGGTGAATCCATATCGGTTCTCGAAGTAATTATGGCAGGTCTACCTGTGGTTAGCTGTGAGTAAAGAACCGAAGCGGATATGCCTATCCCCTGCTGACCCCTACTTTGTTTCCGACTATGAAACTTAGAACCGTACAGAAGCTTACCAAATATTGACGGCATCTGCTCCTTAACTATTCCAGGACCGTTATCCTTTAAAGTTATTTCATATTTGTTACTTCCAACTTCATCGATATTTACATTCAAATATGGCAGCTTACCGGCCTCCTCACATGCATCCAGGGAATTGTCCACGCCCTCCTTCACAACGGTTATAAGTGCCTTAGCCGGATTGTCGAACCCAAGAAGATGTCTATTTTTCTCAAAGAACTCAGCAACAGAAATCTCCTTCTGGTCCAGTGCCATCTCTTCAGCTGTTTTTCCCGGCATTTCAAATCATCTTTTCCTTTTTCGACTGACTTTCTTCAAGGTATCGGTAAACCCTATTATGTGGTTTCCCGTTCACAAGCATCTGAACGGCCTTCTTTGCTGTTCCAACTTCCCGGGGCATTCCTATGAGGGAAACATTATCCCCATGAACTGAAACGGAAACCCTTGCGAGTTCCTCTATGAGCTCCTTTGTTCTGCCGCCCCTCCCTATTATCCTTCCTTTCAGCTTTTCGACCGACGCTCCCGAAGAAGTGAGGTCGTTCAAACGAACAACCTTTAGTTGATTTTCCTCATTTAAAAGTTTAAAAGATTCTTCAAGGGCGAACCCCTCAAACAGAGCATCCATTATATTCTCTGTTTTAAGGACATCGACTGTATCACCTTCAATTCTGACATCTAGTCCGCTCAAAGATATATCTACACCTGCCTTTCTCTCAATCTCTGCTTTGTTTCTCTCAACTAAATTTATCCTCTTCTCCGTGAATCTCACAACCTTTTCCATAATACCAACCAGAAGTTGTTCAAGAAACGGATATCCTTTTAAGGTAACCTTTCTTCTTTAACTGGGGAATTTTGTTCCTGTTGTATCGCCAAACCATGTCGCCCTTCTTATCGCTTTCTATATCCCATGGTTCAACTATTACTATATCGTCTCGATTGACCCAGACCCTCTTTCGCAGGCGGCCAGGAATTCTAACGATTCTCTCCTTTCCGTCCTCACATTCAACCCTGAGCCTATCTGCACCCAGAAGCTCAATGAT